>JBJTAU010000224.1:0-6500 GCA_046090965.1 Limisphaerales bacterium
GCCAAGCCGTCGTTCACCACTCCATCAACGGCTCCTTCGCCATCCGCGCCGGCGATTGGAAACTCGAACTCTGCCGCGACTCCGGCGGCTGGAGCGCGCCCCGGCCCGGCACCCCCGCCACCGCGTCCGGATGCTCGGCTTGCACGTTGTGTTCCTCGGCGATGTCTTTGTTCAGATCGTAGAGCTGGATGGGTGGCAGGTTCGCGGCGGCGGGGGTGCCGGGCCGGGGCGCGCTCCAGCCGCCGGAGTCGCGGCAGAGTTCGAGTTTCCAATCGCCGGCGCGGATGGCGAAGGAGCCGTTGATGGAGTGGTGAACGACGGCTTGGCGGATGGGAAAATGCTTTTCCTGGCCGAGCAACGCGGGGAGAAAACTCACGCTGTCCTCGGCGGCGGTGTCAGGAAGTTTCGTGCCGAGGATATCTGCGACGGTGCGCATCAAATCGGTGAGGCAAAGGGTCTGCTGCGAGAGCGTGCCGGCCTTCACGCGGGCGGGCCAGCGCACGATGAACGGGATGCGGTGCCCGCCGTCGAAGATGTCCGCCTTGTGACCGCGAAACTCGTAGCTGGGGTTGTGCCCCTTCGCGAGTAGCGCGGGGAAGTCGGCCTGCGGTGAACACCCGTTGTCGCTCGTCACGATGACCGGCGTGTTCTCACACATCCCTTGCTTGTCGAGCTCTGCAATCAGTTGGCCGATGGCGTGGTCCGTCTGCATCACGAAGTCCGCGTAGTGGTTCAGGCCGCTCTTGCCCTGCCACTCCTTCGTCGGCGCGATGGGCGTGTGTGGCGAGGCCAGCGGCAGGTAGAGGAAGAAGGACTTGCCCGCCTTCGCGTCGGCGGCACGGGACTTCACGTAGTCAATGGCCTTCGCCGTGAGCGTGGGCAGCACGTCCTCGACCTCGAAGTCCGGCGCGGCGGGGCCGAGGCGGCACTTGCCATTCGGGCGACCGAGGAAGAGCGGGAAGTCCTTGTCCACGGTCGGGAGCTTCGTCACGCGGTCGTTCTCGATGTAGGTGTAAGGCACCATGTCGAGCGAGGCGCTGATGCCGAAGTAGTAGTCGAAGCCGACGCTGTTGGGTCCGTTCTTGATCGGCTGGGCGTAGTCCACGTTGTTCACCTGCGCGGGCGACTCGATGTTCAAGTCAGTCACGTCCTTGCCTGCCTTCTTCACCCAGTCCATGCCGAGGTGCCACTTGCCGATGCACGCCGTGTGGTAGCCGTTATCCTTGAGCAACTGCGCGACGGTGAGCCGGCCCGACTCGATCAGACGTGGGCTGAGGCCGCCGAGCACGCCGGATTGGAGCTTGGTGCGCCAGTTGTAGCGGCCGGTCATGATGCCGTAGCGCGTGGGGGAGCAGACGGAACTGCTGGAGTGAACGTCGGTGAAGATCATTCCGCCCGCCGCGAGCTTGTCCAAGTTGGGCGTGGCGATTTTGCCTTTCGGATTCAGGCACTTCACATCGCCGTAGCCGAGGTCATCACAGAGGATATAGAGGATGTTCGGCTTGGCGGGAGCGGCGGTGGCAAACGTGACGGAAAACGCGAGTGCGAATAAGGCGGCGATGGCTTTCACGCGCGGCAGTGTAACTCGAGGGCGCGACGGTGCAATGTCGAGTTGGTGGGGCGCGGCATTCATCCCGCAGAAAGTCGCGAAATTCCACCGGGGCAGGGCGCGCTAACCACTCGCTTCTCCCCAGCTTCTGCAGGCTGAAGCCCGCGCTCCATGCTCACTGCACGGGCAGGGTGAGGCGGACCTCGAGGCCTTTCGGTTCGCGGTTCTTCGCGGTGGCGGTGCCGCCGCATGCCTCGATGCAGGTCTTCACGATGGCCAGACCGAGGCCCGCACCGCCGGTGTTGCGCGCGCGGTCCGGGTCGGTGCGGTAGAAGGCGTCGAAGATGCGGTCAAGGTGCTCGGTCGGCACGCCCGGGCCGAGGTCGGTGACCAGGATGACGCAATTGGTGCCGTCGCGCCGCGCAGTGATGGTGATGGGCCCGAACTCGCCAGCGTAGCGGAGGGCGTTGCGCACGAGGTTCGAGAGCGCGCGTTGCAGCAGCTCAGGCCGTGCGAAACAGGTGAGGTCGGCGGGCACCTCGACGATGACTTCGCCCTTGTTCGCGGCTTCGCGCTCGGCCGCGTGGTCGGCGACGGTCTTCACGTTGACGCGCTCGCGCTTCACGTTGCCCGGCTTAAGCGAGGCCTTCGAGATGGAGAGCAGTTCGTTGACGAGGTCGCTCATGTGCTGGACTTCCTCGCGAAGATCTTCGATCGAGTCCTTCTGCTCCGGCGTGGCGTGTTGTTCGAGGATGCCCACGGACATTTGCAGGCGGGCGAGGGGCGAGCACCGCTCGTGGGCGATGTCGCCGAGCGAGCGCTTCTGGCCGGTGACGAAGCGTTCGAGCCGCGCGGTCATGCGGTTGATGGACGCGCCGAGCTGGCCGAGTTCGTCCGGGCGCGTTTCATCTACGCGCACGTCGAACTGGCCGTCGGCGATCTGCCGTGTCGCGCGCGTGAGCTGGGCGATGCTTTGGGTGATGCCGCGCACCAGCGGCAGCCAGAAGAGCGCGGACAGCACCGCCACGGCCGCGCAGGCCAGCACCCACGGGCGATAGTCGAAGAAGAACCCGCCCGCGCTGAAGGTCGCCGAGCGCGCGAGCAAGGTGCAGCGCAAGTGCCCCGCGCCTCCCGTGCCGGGTCGCAGCGCGCCCATCAGGCCGACCCAGTAGGCACGCGGATTTTCCGACTGCACGAGAAAGCGCCGATGAATCGGCGCGGAACCCGGCGGCTCCTGCTTGGCCCCGCCCTTCGCGCCCGGCGCGGGGACTTCAGTCCAATCGCTTTCCACGGGCGGGCCTTTCATTCCACCGGGACCTTTCTTGCCGGGCGGAGGGAAGCCCTGCCCAATCTCGCCGGTGCCGGACAGTTCGCCGGGCGGTGAGCCGCGCCGGTTCGGGCCGGAACCCTCACCACCGCGCGGCGGACGCGGAAGCTGCGTGCGCAGCGTCTCCGGCAAGTCCACTTCTTCGCCGGCAAGGGTCTGCAATTCCTCGCCCAGCAAGATGAACTTCACGCCGTGTGCCTCGCCGTAGCGCGCGAGCACGCCGTTCCATTCGCCGCGTGGTTTGGATTCCAGCTCGCCGAAGATCGCGCGTGCGGTGGCCTCGACGCGCCCGCCGACGTGTCTGGCAAGGAAGGAGTCGAAGCCGCTGCGGGTGGCGAAGCGCAGCCCGAGCCACGCGACGATCATGAGCAACAGCAGGTTTCCGGAGAACCAGATGAGGATCTTGGCGGTAAGTGGAAAGCGCGGGGTCATGGGAACGCGGTGGTGGAGGGAAAGTTGTCGTGGCCGCGTGGTGCGAGGTGCGTGGTGCGTGAGAAAAGCCGAACGGGTCCCGCCTGCCCACGCACCACGCACCACGCGCCACGTGCCTCGCCGAAGCCAAAGTCAGTCAGTGTTCGCATCGCATCCATGGCCTCAGCCCGCCTCGGGCCGTATCAGCATGTAGCCCGCCGAGCGCACGGTGCGGATGAAGCGCGGTTCTTTCGGGTCGTCGCCGAGTTTTTTGCGCAGCGCGGAGATGTGCACGTCAATGGAGCGGTCGAACACTTCGTATTTGCGGTTGCGGATTTCGTCGAGCAACTGCTCGCGGGACTTCACGCGGCCTTGCGCACGCACGAGCGAGAAGAGCAGGTCGAACTCGACGGGCGTCAGGGGGAGCGTCGCCTTGCCGAGTGTCGCGGTGCGCGAGGCCGGGCTGATGCGCAGGTCGCCGGCGAAGACTTCCTCGTGGGCATCGGGGGCGGTGCTGGCGGAGGCCTGCGTGCTGCGGCGCGCCACGGCACGGAGGCGGGCGAGCAGTTCGCGGGTGGAAAAAGTCTTCGGCAAGTAGTCGTCCGCGCCGAGTTCGAGGCCGACGATGCGGTCTGCCTCGTCGCCGCGCGCGGTGAGCATCAGCACGGGCACGGCGGACTGCCGGCGGATGCGCTTGAGCACCTCGAAGCCGTCGCAGCCCGGCAGCATGAGGTCGAGGATGACCGCGTGCCACGACTCGGCCACGGCGCGTTCCGCGCCCTCGGGGCCGGTGTGCGCGGCCTGCACGCTGTAGCCGAGCGGTTCGAGGTAACCCTGGATCAGCCGGCAGAGCTTGCGGTCGTCGTCGATCACGAGGATGCGCGTGGCCGGGGTGGCCACGGGCGGAGGTGGGAGTTTGGGCAGCATCGCCATCGGTGCGTTGGTCGGTATGTTATCAGACTCGGCGGCGGTTGGAAACTCGCGCGCAGCGAGAGGAGCGGGGCAGGCAGTCATGACGGTGCGTCCAGTGCAGGGTTTCTGCGCAGGCCGGGAGCGGCGAGCACTTTTACAACCGCTTAACAATTTGGTTCCGCCGGCACCCAATGCCTTTACACGACCCGCCGAGGTTGGCCGCTGCAAACATTGCTCCTGCCATGAGAACCCGACTCCCTCTGGCCAATCCAGGCACGGGTGCGCCGAACCTCGCGGGCGCTTTCCTGCCGCCGCCGGGCCAGCACGTGGGGGCCGCCTCCACGCCGATGCCAGCAAAGACCATCCAGTAAGGATCCGCCATGACTCCGCTGCCCACCACGAACAGGCGCATTGTGCGCGCGTGGGTGCGGTGCGGCCTGCTCGGGCTGGCGCTCTGGCTCGCGGGCCGCGCACACGGCGCCGAATCAGAAGTCACGGTGTCCCTCGCCTCGCGCTTCCGAGGCGAGCCGCTGTTGTTCGACCAGATGCGCTGGACGAATGCCACCGGGCAGGCGCTCGCCGTGACGCGGTTGGATTTCCTGCTTTCCGGCGTCGCCGTGCGGCGCGCGAACGGCACGTGGCTGGAGAAGCAACATTGGTTCGCCTTCATCAACGCGCGCGAGGGCCGGACCAACTTCGTGCTGCGCGGGCTGCCGGCGGGCGATTACGACCGGCTGCGCTTCCACATCGGCGTGCCGCCAGAGGAGAACCACGCCAGCCCCGCGCAGTGGGACGCGGCGCATCCGCTAAATCCGCAGATCAACGGCCTGCACTGGAACTGGCAGGGCGGCTACGTGTTTCTCGCGCTCGAAGGCAAGTGGGTGTTGCCGCCGCGCGGCGCGGGCGAGCGCGATGGTGTGGGCGGCGAGCGGGTGAACGCGTTGAACACCGGCCTCGCCGCGTCGGGGCTGAGTCATCCGTCGCCCGCGCTGCCGGGGCCGGAGCTGCGCGGCCCGCGCTCACCGAAGATGGCCGCCGGCTTCGCGTGGCATCTCGCGACCGACCGGCAGTTGATGACGGTGGATGTGCCCGTGGCGCTGGCGGTGAACGCCGCACCCGTCACTGTGCGACTGGACTTCGATCTCGCGGCCGTGTTCGGTGAACTCACGCTGGACCGCGACACGATGGCCACGCATTCACGCGAGGGCGACGAGTTGGCGGACTGGCTGCGCGGCAACGTGGAGCGGGCGTTCCGTGCCAGCCAACGTCATCGGCACGCCGTATCGCTTCACCTACGCGGCGCATTTTCCAAAGCCCGCGCTGCCGCTGGACAATCCGCTCACGGAGGAAGGCGTCGCGTTGGGTCGGCGGCTCTTCAACGACCCGCTGCTCTCACGTGGCGAGAAGCAGTCGTGCGCGTCGTGTCACCAGATGGACGGCGGCACGGTGGACGCGGGCCGCGCGTTCAGCCTCGGCGTGGACGGGTTGGAGGGAAAGCGCAACGCGATGCCGCTCTACAACCTCGCGTGGAAGTCGGAGTTCTTCTGGGACGGCCGCGCGAAGTCGCTGCGCCAGCAGGCGCTCATGCCGATTCAGGACGAGTTGGAGATGCACGAGACGCTGCCGAACGTGGTGGCGAAGCTGAAAGCCGCGCGTGCCAACGCGGAACGCGGAACGCGGAACGCGGAGAAAAGTCAGAGCCTCCTCACGTAGGCTCCTACCTATGCGGACTTGTTCGCCCGCGCGTTTGGCACGCCGGACATCACGATCGAGCGTGTCAGCCTCGCGCTGGAGCAGTTCCTTCTCACGGTCACGTCCGTCGACTCGAAGTTCGACCGCGTGCTGCGCGGCGAGGCGACGTTCACCGCCGTCGAGCAGCGCGGCTTCGAGCTGTTCCACACCGAGTTCGACCCGCGCCGCGGGCTGTTCGGCGCGGACTGCTTTCACTGCCACGGCGGGCCGCTGTTTCAGAATGTCGCGTTCGCCAACAACGGCCTCGACCGCGAGCCGAGCGATTTGGGCCGCTTCCTCGTGACGGGGCGCGAAGGCGACCAGGGCAAGTTCGCCGTGCCTTCGCTGCGCAACGTGGAGCTGACCGCGCCCTACATGCACGACGGCCGCCACCGCACGCTGGAGGAAGCGGTGTTTCACTATGTGCGCAACGTGCAGCGCAGCGACACGCTGGACCCGAACCTCGCGAAGCATCCGCCCGGCGGCGTGCGCCTCCCGCCGCAGGATCTGCAGGCGCTCGTGGCTTTTCTGAAAACGCTGACGGATGAATCGTTGCGCCCCAGCCAGCGC
>JBJTAU010000225.1:0-11197 GCA_046090965.1 Limisphaerales bacterium
ACTCCTGCCCGCCTGGGCCAAGCAGGGCACCGACACCAACCGCTACGCCCACATCCGCGGCGACGAGGAAGCCGGCGGCGGCGCGCGCAAGGGACGCGGCGACCGCTCGTTCGGCGACCGTCCGCCCCGCCGCGACGGCCCCGGTGGCCCGCGCCGTGCCGGTCCCGGTGGTCCACGACCTGGTGGTCCACGACCTGGTGGTCCACGCCGTGATGGTCCCGGCGGCCCGCGCGCCGGTGGCGACCGCCGCGACCGCCCGTTCCGTGGCCCGCGTGATGATCGTCGCGACGAGCCTCGCCGCGAACCGCCCGCGCCGTTGCCAGACTTCGACGTGAACCTCATGCCCGAGGAGAAGGGCGTCGAGGGGTTGGCCCGGCAAATCAAGCTCACGGGCCGCGCTTATCCCATCTTCGACATCGCGCATCTCATCCTGAAAAAGCCCGACCGCTTCACCATCACCTTCAGCGTGATCAAGACCGGCGAGACCGTGGCCGCGCCGCTGTTTCTTTGCACGCTGGACGACACACTCTGGCTCTCCGAGGCCGACGTGACGACGCACCTGTTGAACCGCCATTTCAACACCTTCTACTCCACCGAGAAAATCGCCGGCGACGCGCCCAAGGGCACCTACACTTTCGTCGCGCAATGCGGTATGAGCGGCATCGTGCTGGGCCCGCCGACCTACCACGACTACCAGACCAAGCTCCACAAGCTCCACGCCGAGCGCTTCGCCCGGATGCCCTTCGAGGCCTTCAAGGCGCGCGTCAAGATCGTCCGCGACGAGGCGGTCGTGAAGCAGTGGGTCGAGGAGTCCAGCTTCAAGACCGAGTTCACCGCGCTGAACGTCCCCGAGGCGCTCAAGTTCAACACGCGCGCCGAGGTCGAAGCCCACTTCAAGGCCACGCACCTGCCGAACCTCGTCAAGTCCGTCGCGTCCCACACCCTGCTCGGTGCGAACGTCGGCCAGTCCTCGCCCGTCATCCGGCGCATCTTCAACCTCGTCGTCGAGGACCAGGTCCGTTTCCCGTTGAAGCTGGTCAACACCCTCTGCACGCAGTTCAGCCGGCACGGCCTCCAGTTCTTCAAGGTCAACAAGCCCATCACCCACGGCAGTGTCGCGCGCCCCCCCTTCCTCGACATGGAGGCCACGCCCGTTTCGCCAAACCTCCGCCGGCTCATGGAATGCATCGAGGCCACGCCGAAATGCACCCGCCGAAAAATTCTCGAGGCCCTGGCTCCCGCGCCGACCGTCATCGCCATCCCCGCTCCGGTGGAAGGCCAACCGGCTGCCGCTCCGGCGGCACCGGAGCCGACGGCGGAGCAGTCCGCCATTAACAGCGATCTGCACTGGCTCATTCACCAAGGCCATGTGATCGAGTTCGCCAACGGCCTCATCGAGACCGCCAAGAAACCCCTGCCCAAGCCCGCCCCGCAGCCCAAGGCCGCCGGCACGCCGCGCCCCGAACGTGCGCCGCGGGTCGAGCGCCGCTATGTGCCGGCGTTCCTCGGAGTGCCCTTGCTGGTGGGTGAATGAACGCGCCTTGCCCCGCGCTCGGGTGACTGCCTGCCCGCTCTTTTAGGAAGAGCCACAACTCACGCCAGCAACTCCCGAACGACTTCGCCGCTCACGTCCGTGAGCCGGTAGTCGCGACCCGAGTGGCGGAAGGTGAGCTGCTCGTGGTTGAGACCGAGTTGGTGGAGGATGGTCGCGTGCAGGTCGGGCACGGAGACGGGATTCTCCACCGCGCGGTAGCCGAACTCATCGGTCGCGCCGTGCATCACGCCGCCTTTGATGCCGCCGCCCGCCATCCACATCGTGAAGCCCTTCGGGTGATGGTCGCGGCCCTTGCCGTTCTCGGCCACGGGCGAGCGGCCGAACTCGCCGCCCCAGACCACGAGCGTCGTGTCGAGCAGGCCGGTGACCTTCAAGTCATGCAACAGCGCCGCGATGGGCTGGTCCGTCTCGGCGCAGTGCAGGTCGTGGTTCTTCCGCAAGTCATCGTGCGCGTCCCAGGCCTTCGGTCCCTCGTTGCCGCCGCTGTAGAGCTGCACGAAGCGCACGCCGCGCTCGACGAGCCGCCGCGCGAGCAAGCAGTTGCGCCCGAAGTGTGCCGTCACCGGCCGGTCGAGCCCGTAGAGTTTGCGGACCGATTCCGGCTCGGAGCTGACGTTCACACACTCGGCGGCGCTGACTTGCATGCGGAAGGCCAGTTCGTAGCTCGCGATGCGCGCGGCGAGACTGCTCTCCTCGGGATGCGCGGCGGCGTAAGCCTCGTTCCACTCGCGCAACAGGTCGAGCCGGGCGCGTTGCTGGCTCGACGAAACATTCTTCGGCGGCGTGAGGTAGGCGATGGGATCGCCGCTGGCGCGGAACGGCACGCCTTGAAACGCGGCGGGCATGAAGCCGTTGGACCAGTTCAACGCCCCGTTCACCGGCGCGCCCTGATGGTCCATCAGCACGCCGAACGCCGGCAGGTTCTCGCTTTCCGAACCCAGCCCGTAAGTCACCCACGAGCCCATGCTGGGCCGGCCCGCTTGGATGAAACCGCTGTTCATCTGGAAGAGCGCCGGGCCGTGGTTGTTGCTCTCCGCGTGCAGCGAGCGGATGACGCACAGCTCGTCCGCGTGCCGCGCGACGAGCGGATACGGCGTCGCGATGTCCACGCCCGCGCGCCCGTGCTTGGCGAACTCGTAGTAGCTCTTCATCGCCACGTTCTGGGTCTTGCGACCCATGAAGGCGTCCTCGGGCTTCCACACCGGGATGGCTTTGCCGTGCCACTTCTCCAACTCCGGTTTCGGGTCGAACAAGTCCACGTGGCTCGGCCCGCCATACATGAAGAGGAAAATGACGGCCTTGGCGCGGGGCGCGAAGTGCGCGGCGCGTGCGGCCAGCGGGTTCGTGGAAGGCGTCGCAGCTAGCGCGCCGTCCGCGTGGAGCAGGGAGTTCAGCGCCAGCGCGCCGAAGCCGCCGCCGCTCAACTGAAGCATTTGTCTGCGCGAAAGGTTCATTCGATGGTGATGAACTCGCTGCTGTTGAAGAGCACGTGCGCGAGGTCGGTGAGCGCGCGCTGACGCGGTGGCTCCTTCGCGCCAGCTTCCGCCGCATAGGCCGACTCGCGCGCGGTGACGAACGCGATGGCTTGCTTGAGCTTCTCCGCCGTCGGCCCGCAGGCGAGCGCGAGCAGGTGCATCCGTTCAATGGCCTTCGCCAAGTCGCCGCCTGACTCCGCTTCAGCCCGCTGCGCGAGGAAGCTCGCTTGGTCCTCGACGAACTCGTCGTTCATCAGCACCAGCGCCTGCGTGGGCACGACGCTGCGGGTGCGCTCGGCGCAACTGTCCGTGGTGGTCGGCGCATCGAAGAGCTCCATCATCGGCATGAGCAACTGGCGCTTCACGTAGATGTAGACGCTGCGCCGCCACTGCTCCGGCCCCTCGGTCGCGAGCGACGGCCATTTGTTCCGCTGGCTGGCGGGAAGTAAATCTGCCCGGATGCGCGGCTTGATGCCCGGCCCACCGAGTTGCGTGTTCAACTTTCCGCTGACGAAGAGAATACTGTCGCGCAGTGACTCGGCTTCGAGCCGCTGGAGGTTCATGCGCCAGAGCAGGGTGTTGTCCGGGTCGAGAGCAGCGGGTGAAGAGTGATTAGTAATTAGTGATTGAGTGGCGGTGGATGCAGCGCGGCCCGGCTGATTACTCATTACTAAATACTGATTACTTCCCGCCGCTTGCCGATACGTAGCCGACATCAGGAGAAGCTTGTGCACCGGCTTCCACCGCCCTCCCTCCGCGACCAAGCGGGCTGCGAGGAAATCCAGCAGCTCGGGATGCGTCGGGCGCTCGCCCTTGAAGCCGAAGTTGCTCGGCGTCGCCACCAGCCCGCGACCGAAGTGATGCTGCCAAATGCGGTTCGCCAGCACCCGCCACGTCAGTGGGTTTTCCGGCGAGGCAATCCACTCGGCCAGCGCGCGCCGCCGACCGGAGGACTTCGCGTCCGGCTCTGGCTCAGGAAACTTCAGCGGCGACGACGCCAGCACCACTGGCACGGCGGGTGGGACTTCCGGCCCCTTGTTCTGCAAGCTGCCGCGCCGCAGCAGATACGTCGGCGGCACCTTCGCCTTCGTCTCGACGAGGGCCTGGAGCTTCACGGCTTCCTTTGCCTTCTCCTTGTCGTCGCTCTCCTTGGGCACGCCGCGCTTCACCGTGCCGTTGAAGACCGCGAGCAAGCTGTAGTAATCCGCGCTGCTGATCGGGTCGGTCTTGTGGTCGTGGCAACGCGCGCATCCGACGGTGAGGCCGAGGAACACCGTCGAGGTGGTAGAAATCACGTCGTCCAGCTCGTCGAGGCGATACTGCTCCTTGTTGTTGCCCATGTTGTCGTCGTTGCTCGGCGCGTTGCGGCAGAAGCCGGTGGCAACCTGCGTCTCCTCGTCTGCGCCGGGCACCTCGTCGCCCGCGAGTTGCTCGGCGATGAACCGCGCGTAGGGCTTGTCCTCGTTGAAGCTGCGGATGACGTAATCGCGGTAACGCCACGCGTGCGGACGGTCGAGATCGTTGTGGAAACCGCTGCTGTCCGCGTAACGCGCGAGATCCAGCCAGTGCCGGCCCCATCGCTCGCCGTAGTGCGGACTCGCGAGCAACCGGTCCACCACGCGCTCCCAAGCTTGGGGCGAAGTGTCGTTCACGAACGCCTCGACCTCCTCCGGCGTCGGCGGCAAGCCGAGCAAATCAAACGTCGCCCGGCGAATGAGCGTGCGCCGATCCGCCTCCGGCGAGGGCTTTAACCCCTTCGCCTCCAGCGCGGCGAGGATGAACCGATCCACGTCATTGCGCGGCCACTGAACGTCCTTCACGGTCGGAGCCGGAGCCTTGGCCAACGGCTGAAAGGCGCAATGCCTCCGCCCGTCATGCAGACTCGGCGGTGCGGCAAAGCCGGGCACCACGCCGGCAACGAGGCAGGCGAGCACGAAGCGAACGATGACAAGCGACGCGTTCAACTGGTGAGCACCATGCTGACGGCTGCCTGACGGCGGGGCAAGGCAGCTTCGCAGCGGGTCATCACGCCATCTCCAACCCCTTCAGCGGCCCGGTGCCGGAGCTGAACTTCTCCGTCTCGAGGCCCATGCGTTGCAGCATCGAGACATAGAGATTGCAGAGCGGCGGCGGATTTTTTTGATCGAAGGCAAGGTGCTGGCCGTGCTTGAAACCGCCGCCCGTGAGCAGCACGGGCAGGTTGCGCGTCGAGTGGTTGCTCGCGTTGCCGAGGTTGCTGCTGAAGAAAACCATCGTGCGATCAAGCAGGCTCGCGCCCTGTTCCTCGGTCGCCTTCAGCTTCGCGAGCAGGTCGGCGAAGGTTTTCATTTTTTCGAGTTCGAGCGTTTTGAGCTGCGCGAGTTTCGCGGGGTCCTGGCCGTGATGCGAGAGGTCGTGATGGCCCTGCGAGACGCCCTGGATCGGCGGCACGAGGCTCGTGCCGAGCAGCAGCATCGAGACGAGCCGCGTCGAGTCCGTCTGGAGCGCGAGGTGGATGAGGTCGAACATGACGCGGTTTTTGCCGATGAGATCGGCGGGGTTCATGTTGTTCTGCGGCTGCGGCGCGGTGACTTTCGGCTTGGGCTTCTTCGACCATTCCTCATTCGTCGCGAGGCGTTGCTCCAACTCGCGGACGCTGGTGAAATACTCGTCCACCTTCTCGCGATCGCGCGCGCCGAGCGCGGGTTGAAGGCGTTTCGCTTGCGCGGCCACGGTGTCGAGGATGCTCTGGCCATCGCGCAAGCGCCGCGCCTGCGCCTGCACTTCGTCGGGGCGACCTTCGAGGAAAAGGCGCGCGAAAATGTTCGCCGGATACAAATCCGGCGGCACGAGCGCGCCGCTGCGCGTCCACGAGAGACCAAAGCCCTCCGCCGAGAGCGACAGGCTCGGGAAACGCGTCTGCCCGCCGATGCGCTCCGCCGCAAACTGGTCCACGGAAATGCTGTTGCGGAAGCCCGCGCGCAGCTCCGGGTGCGGCGCGCCGGTGAGGAAGCTGAAAATCGAATCGTGGCTCGACCCGACCTCGGGATGCGCCAGCCCGGACATCACGGTGAAGTCATTGCGGAATTCCTTGAGCACTTCGAGATACGGCGTGGGCGCGTAATCTCGGCCTGGCTCGGTGGGAAAGAAGTTCTGCGGATGAACGCCCAGCGGCGTGCAGATGAAGAGCATCCGGCGTATCGGCGCAGTCTTGCCATCGGCGAAGGCGCGCGGCTGGAGCGATTCCAGCACGGGCAGCGCGAGCGAGACGCCAGCGGCACGGAGGAACGTGCGGCGAGTGAGGGCACGCGGCGCCGGAGTGATGGAGTGGTGGAGTGATGCGTTCATGGCTGGATCACTTGGTTTGGAATGACTGACTCGCGGCGACTTCATGGATGAGTGAGCGGAAGCCGTAGTTCCGGACCTTGGCTTTCGCGACGATGGCTTCGACGGCGGGCGCGTCGCTTGGCTCGATGCTGTGGCCGGTGGCGTAGGTGAGGAGGCGGCGCGTGAGGGCACGGGTGATTTGGTCCTGGTTCGTTAGGAGCAGTTGCTTCAGTTCATCGATGTCCTTGAACGCGCGGCCATCCGACAACGTGTCGCTCGGGTCCACTTTCGGACCGTGCAAGTAGGGCATGCGGCGGCCGTCAATCGTCACCGTCTTCCCATTGCCACTCACGCGGTAGAACTCGCGCCAGCCGCCGATCACGTCGAAGCTCTCCAGCGCGAAGCCCGGCGGATCCATTTTCACATGGCAGCTCGCGCACGACTCGAGCTGGCGATGCTTCGCGAGCTGCTCGCGGATGTTCTTCGTGCCGCGCGTGTCGGGTTCGAGCGCAGCGACGTTCTCCGGCGGCCGCGGCGGCGGCGTGCCGAGGATGCGGTCGAGCACCCACGCGCCGCGCAACACCGGCGAAGTGGTCGTGCCGTTGGCCGTGACCTTGAGCACGCTGGCCATCGTGAGCACGCCGCCGCGATGGCTGTCGGGCGGGAGCTTCACGCGCTGGAAGGCGAAGCCGCTCACGCCGGGGATGCCGTAGTGCTTCGCGAGCCGGCCGTTGAGCATCGAAAAGTCCGACGCGATGAAGTTCGTGAGGCTCAGGTCGTGCCGCAGCAGTTCGGCGAAGAACAGCTCCGTCTCGCGCAACATGGAGACCTTCAGCATGTCGTCGTATTCCGGGTAATGGATGTGGCTGGGCATCGTGAAGTCAATGTCCCGCAGCCCGAGCCACTGGCCGGTGAAGTTCTCGGTGAACGCGGCGGCCTTCGGGTGGTTCAGCAGGCGCTCGACTTGCGCGCGGACCGTCGCGGGCTGCGAAAGCTGTTTCCGCTCGGCGACGGCGAGCAATTCATCGTCCGGCATCGTGCTCCAGAGGAAGTAGCTCAGGCGCGAGGCGAGCGCGAAGTCGTCGAGCTTGCCCGCCTGTTCGCGCAGGAACAGGAAGTCCGGCGAAACCAGCACGGCAGAAAGCGCGGCGCGCAACGCCTGCTCGAAGGTGCGTTGCTCCGCGAGCTTCGACTCAAAGAGCGCGAGGAACGGCTTCACGTCCGCCTCCGTCACGGCGCGGCGGAACGCGCGGCGTGTGAATGGTCGCAGCACACGTTCGGCATCCGCGAGCGGCTCGGTGGAGACGACTTCCACGCGGTCGCGGTAGTTGTAGATGGGCGCGGGGCCTTGCTTGAGTTCGCCGAGCGGCCGCCGATGGCTCGCGGGCGGCCACGAGTCGTTGATCGGGCCTTCCACTTCAATCCAGTCAATCGCGAGGCCCGGACCCTCCCACGCGTCCGCGCCGGTCTTGTGCACCGTCTGCGACGACACGAGGCCATAGGGCAGAATCGAAATCGAGGTGCGCGGCTCCATGAAGTCCGTGAACTCGATCACGCGTGGCTCGCCCGGCTGCGCGTCGACGTAGCTCACCAGATGCCCGCGCGCGCCGCCCATGCCGCCCGAGCCGGACCACACACGGAAGACGACCGGTTGGTTCGAGCTTTGCACCGCCGCGCAGGAAATGCGGAAGCGGTAGTAACCGCGCTCCTGCGGATAAAACTTCGTCGGGCTGACCTGCTGCCACGCGGAGGAAGTGAAGGCGACGATGCCGCCGGTGTCGTTCGTGCGGAAGACCTTCTCCGTGGTCGAGCGCACCTGATGCGACTCGGTGAGGAAGTTGCGCGTGAGCGTGGACTTGGGCTGCGGGCGGTTGGCGATGGCTTGATTCAACGCGGTGTCGGCGGCTTCGAGATACTTGTCGAGGAGGAAGGACGACGTGTGCAGCGCCTCGCCGATGTTGTCGAATCCGTCGGACGAGCTGTCGAGCGGGAGCAGGTCGCGCAGCGGTGTCTTCACGCCGAGCTCGGCGCGGCGCGTTGCCGCGGCCTGAGCGAGCTGCGCGCTGATCCAAGCGGTTGCGGACTTCAACTCCGCGGCGGGCGGACGCGGTTGTTTCTTCGGCGGCATCTCGCCGGACTGGAGTTGTTCGAGAACCTTCTGCCAACGGTCGGCGATGTTGCGGTCGTTGAAGTTGGTCGTGAGTTGGTCGAGCCGCCAATCGCCCTTGGGCTTGTCGCCGCTGTGGCAATCCTGGCAGTGGCGTTCGAGGAACGGGCGGACCTTGTCTTGGGGCAGCGGTTCGGCGGCACTGGCGAGGCCCAGTCCCGCGAGGAACGCGATGAGGAGGGCTTCGGACCGGTGCATGCACAGGGGCTGACGAATCGCTGACGCGCTTCATTCCAGCGGGTTCAGGCCGAAGCTTGCGTGTCCGGCTCGTGGCTTTACTTCGCCCGTCCGCGTTCCTAATCTGTCGCCGCTTGCACGCGCGATGAGTTCACCCTGCCAGTGGTTTCGTCCGTCGGTCGGATTCGGCGGCCTGTTCGCCCTCTGGCTGGTGCTGGCCGTCCTGGGTGCGCGTGGAACGACAGCGAGCGGCAACTACCGTGGCGCGGCGAATGACCCCTTCAGTGGTCAGCGCCCCGGTCAGCGCGACTTCGGCGCGCCCGCCGCTCCGCAGTATGAAGTGCCGAGCTACCCGGTCGCGCAGCCGCAGTGGCCGCCGCCGCAGCCAACTTGGCCAAATACTTCCGACACGCGCGTCATCGGCGCGCAGGCTGTCGCACCGGCAGCGACCGCCGTGGTGCCGCCCTCGGGCAACCCCCGTCCACTCGCGACCCATGTGGTCAGCGAGGGCGTGCGCTCTGCGCTTGGCGCGGTGCCGGAGGGTTATCCCACGCCTGAGCGGCGCTATCGGAACGAGTCGCTGGACCGACCTGGATTTTTCAGCCGACTGTTCGGTCGCGGCGGCCGTGACGAAGCGCCCGCCCGCGCCTGGCAGCAGTCGGCCCCACAAGGCTACGGCTATCAGAGCCAGCCAGCGCAGGAGTTCAACCAGCGTTATCCCGTAGCGCCCCAGCCCGCACCGGCGTTGGCACCTCAGCAAGACCCCTTCGTGGGCCAGCGCCCGACGCGTCGAAGCGAGCCGGAAGCTCTCCCCGCCGCTCCGCCATACGCCCCGCGTCAGGCTCCGCCGCAGTCGTGGGGCGCGCCGCGCGGTTCGCTAGATGCCCCGCCCGCGACTCTCGCGCCCGCCGATGAGCGGATGCTCCCGCCGGGCGTGAAGCCCGACGACCGCCGTTACCTGATGTATCTCTACGCGAAGACGGGCCGCGCCGACCTGGCCGAGCCGCTCGCGCAGGAAATCCTCGACCACGATCCAACCAACAAGGAGGCGCTGCTCGCGATGAGTTCGCTCTTCGCGGACCAGAAGGACGCGGGCCGCGCGCTCCATTACGCCACGCAGCTCTACCGCGCGTATCCCGAGAGCAACGAGGCGCTCTACTACTACGGCGCGGCGAACCAGCTTGCGGGCAATTATCAGGTCGCCGCCGATGTGCTCCGCTACCTGCGGCTGGAGAAATTCGCGGGCAAGCCATTTCCCTATCAGCTCGACCTCGCGGGCGCGTCGGAGAAGACCGGCAACTGGCGCGGCCAGATGACCGCCTACCAGGAGTTGCTCGATCAAAATCAGGTGAACGACCAGACCCGCGTGATGGTGCGCCGCGTGTTGGAGCCCATGCAGCGCGAGCACGGCGACCACGTCACCGCGCAAGGCACCGCCTACCTGCTCCATTCCGGCCAGCTCTGGCAGGAACGCCTCGGCGGTCGCACGCAGGTGACCGACCGCGACCAGCTCTACGTGGACGCCTCCCGCGAGGATGTCCTCGTGCGCAACACGGCGCTCCTGCGTCGCACTTGGAACGACGACACCGAGGGTGCGGTCGGCTGGCAGGCGAACTGGTCGCGCCGCTGGATCACCGATCTCTGGGTGGGCGCGTATCAGGACGGCGCGCTCGGCGGCGCGCGCGTCATGCACCGGCTGCCCAGCAACGGCGCGGTGTGGCTCGAAGCCTACGGCAACGAACGCGCCCGCGATGGCCTGCTGCTCAACTCGCTGGACGGCCGTCAGCACCGGCTCTCGCTCGCCGGGAATTACCTCATCGCCGAGCGGTTCCAAACCTACGGTGCGCTCACTGCGCGCGAAGTGGTCCTGGGTGGCGAAGAGCTGGCCGCGGGGTTGCAAGGCAACTGGGGCGTAGAGTTTCTCGCGCGACGGGAATCCCCGGAGTTCAAGGTCGGCTATCGAGGCACCTACCACGCGAACTCGCGCAAGAGCGGCAACCTCGCGCTCGTCGCGCCCGCCGTCGGACCGGGCACCACCATCGCGCAGCAGACGCAGGTGCTCGACAGCCTGGTGCTGCATCAACTGCATCGCGAAGGCCTCTACGCCGATTTGCGCGACCGACTCTGGGGGCCGCTCTTCTACCACTTGTCGGGCAGCGCGGACTACGCCTTCGAACGCAGTTCGATGGAGTTTGGCGGGCGCGCCGGGCTGACATTCCAGCCGCGCAAGAGCCTGGAGTTCGGCACCGAGATTGCCTACACGACGAGCGCCGCGACGACCGACGGCGGCAGCGACGCGTGGGAAGTCGGCGTGTCCATGAAGTGGTGGTTTTGAGCGGACATGGAGCGCGGCCTTCAGGCCGCAGAAATGCCCTCCGCACAGGGCACATCTTCGAAATGGCTCGCCGCATTAGCCGCCCCAGCCGGCTGCGGCATGAATGCCGCACTCCCCTACCCTTTCAGCCCGCGCACGAAGCGGTCCATGCGCTCCAAGCCCTTCTCGATGTTCGCCATGCT
>JBJTAU010000226.1:0-6052 GCA_046090965.1 Limisphaerales bacterium
CTTCCCTGCCCACCGTGGGCGGGAACACCATCGGCGTTACTGCGGGCGGGGTGTTGAACTGGAACACCGTCGGTGGCACGAGCGGCCAAAAGTTCGCGGTCCAGGTCATCATCGAGGAAAACCGCGCGGGCAACACCACCGGCACCAACGGCCGCGGTCCGCTGGACTTCATCATCGAGTTGGCCGGCTCGGTCACAAACCTGCCTCCCACCGTCACCGGCACCAACGGCTCCATCACCATCGGCCCGAACCAGACGTTCACCGCGACGTTTGTCGGCACCGACCCCGAGGGCGGCCCGCTGCGCGTCAACCACCAGGGCCTGCCGCCCGGCGCGACCCTCACCCCGGCCGACGGCACCACCAACGCCTCGCCCACCAGCGTGGTGTTCTCGTGGACCCCGGCACCGGCGGACGTGGGCAACTCCTACGCGGTCGGCGCGTTCAATCTTGCGGGTGTCACTGCCTCCGTTGGTTCCGTCGTCGGCCCCTCGGGTATCACCGACTCCGTGGATGCGGACGACGGCGTGGTGGATGGCAACGGAAACGGGGGGCACTCCTACTTCGTCACCGGCACCAACGCCGTGGTGTTCACGTTCAATCCGCTGGTGCTCGGCCGCCTGCCCACCAAGGTCGGCATCGTCCTCACCGACGGCGACCCAACCGGCTCAGGCATCGAGGCATTCGACACCAACGGGGTTTCGCTCGGCGTCATCGGTCTCTTTGAGATCGGCGACAACTCCGTCTCCGGTGAAACGGCGGAAGACCGTTTCCTCGGCGTTGAGTTCGCCGGAGGCATCTCGGCGCTGCGCGTGTATTACGCCTCGCCGGGTTTTGAACTGGACCACCTGCAATTCGACATCCCGACCACCGACCTCCAACTCACCGGCACCGCCCCCACCGGCGCGACGGCTGCCGCCAGCTTCACCGTCACGCTCGCCGTCACCAACCTCGGCCCCAACGCCGTGACCTCCGCGATGGTGACCAACGCCGCGCCCGGCCCGGTGACGATCAACAGCGTCGTCGCCACCGCCGGCGCGTTCGATCCGCTGACCGGGCGCTGGAACGTTGGCCCGCTGGCAGTCGGAGTCGGAGCCACGCTCACGTTCACCTTCACGCCCACGAACTCCGGCCAGGTGCAGTTGCAATCTCGCGTTGTCAGCAACGTGCCGGATCGCAACCCCGCCAATAACACGGTCACGCACACGGTCATCGTTACAAACCTCGCGCCCACGCTCACTTTCGCGAGCGCGGTCGTGGGGTCCTGGAGGACGCCGGCCCGCAGAACCTCCCAGCCTTCGCCGCCGCCTCGCCGATGGAGTCAGGGCAAAGCATCACCAACGGCTTCTCGCCAGTGGCCATGAACACCTTCATCGTCGTGAACAGCGCGGGCGGCTCCGGTGCTTTCGCAACGCTTCTGGGCGGTGCATTGGGAGGCGGATTGACGCTTTCGCCGAGCTATTCTATCGGCAGCGCAACCCTCACGGCACTGATGTCCGGTGGGCTTCCCCCACTCTCGCCGCAGGCCAGCGGCTCGGAACGGCTGCTGCGCTGGGCCGGCGGCGCGACTGGCTATGTGCTGGAGACGGCCCCCACCATCACCGGCCCTTGGACGCCCGTGCTGGCCCCTGTGGCCCAGGAGGATGGCGTCAGCGTGGTCCGCCTGCCCGTCACCGACGGCGTCCGCTTCTACCGGCTGGTGCAGCCCGCTACGCCGCGCCCCGGCGACAATCCAACCCAATAAACCCAAACTCGAATCGTGCCTGAACTAATCTTACATCTCCTCGGTGACTACGTGCTCCAGACGGAGCAGATGGCCGTGCGCAAGCTGCGCAGTTGGTTCTGGGCCATCATCCATGCGTTCGTCTATTCCGCGCCCTTCTTCGTTTATCTCGGCATTCTCAACGGCAACTGGACCCAAGGCTGGTATGCGTGGCTGGTGATCTTCGGCACGCACGCCGTGATCGACCGCATGGCTGTCGCCTCCACCATCTGCCGGATCAAGAACCTCGTCTGGTTCGGTCCGGACGCGCCGGAGAAAGAGGAGAACACCGGCTACGGGATCGAGACCCCGCCCTTCATCCGCTTCTGGCTGGTGGCGATCGTGGACAACACGATGCACCTGGCCATCAACCATGTCGCTTTGAATTACCTCAACCAGTAGGCGCGGCATCCCAGGCTACCCATGACTGACAAAACCATGTTCCGGCTGAATCCGGCCAAGAATCCGTTCCTCGGCAACCTGCCCGAGGCGGCGCTCGAGGATTTGATTAGCCGCGCGAAGATCCAGCAACTCAAGGACGGGGACGTGTTCATCCGCGAGGGGGAACCGTCCGACTCCATCTATTTCATCAACCTTGGGGAGGTCGTCATTCTCAAGGGCGGGGTGGAAATTGACCACCAGCATGCGGGCGGCGTGATCGGCGAGATGGGCGTGCTCACCAACGCCCTGCGGAGCGCCACCATCAAATGCGTCGGCGAGGTCGAAGTGCTCCGCGTCGAGGCGGAGGACTTCGTCCGCATCGTGGACAGCCAGCCGGCGATGCTCCGCAACCTGGTCATTGACCAGTTGAAGAAGGTTACCTCCTCGCAAGATGTGCGGGTCAACCAGGGCAAACAGATTGTCGAAGCCAAGGAAGTCTTTGGCCGCCTCGTCTCGCCCGAGGTCTATGAGCGCGTCATTAGCAAGCGCAAGCCGGAGGAGATGTTGAGCGGGACGCTCGAAGATGCCGCCGTGCTCTTCTTTGACATCCGCGGCTTTTCCAACGCCTCCGAGAAGATGAGGCCTCAGCCACTGCTCAAGGCGCTGAACGAACACCTAGCCATCATCAATGCCCGCGTCGCCAAGCATCGCGGCACCATCGTCAACTTCATCGGCGACGCCGTGCTCGCCATCTTCGGCTGCCCCGTGCCGCTGCCGGACGCCGCCGGAGCGGCCGTCCGCTGCTACCTCGAGGCCCGCGAGGAACTCAACGCCTTTCACCAGCAGCGCAAGCAGACCGGCGAGCACTGCTTCGAGCTGGGCGCGGGCATCAACTACGGCGGCCTCGTCTCCGGGGCCATTGGCTCCAAGGAGCGCATGAGCTACTCGGTGCTGGGCGACGAGGTGAACCTCGCGGCCCGGCTGGAAGGGCTCACCCGCTACTACCCAACCGAGGTCATTTTCTCCGAGTCCTGCTTTGACCAGTTGCCGGCGGACTTGAAATCGCAATCCCTCCTCATGGATCGCTGCAGAGTGAAGGGCCGCAAGTCCCCGACCGGGCTCTACACGCTGCTGCCCATGCCCGACGCGGACAAGGCCGCCTACGACGCCGCGCTGAACAAATATCTCTCCGGCGATTTCCTCGCCGCCGAGAGCGCGTTCAACAACCTCCCCGGCCCGCTGGCCGCCTACATGCGGCGCCGCTGCGGCCAACTCCAGGTCGAGCAGGGCAAATTCTGGCCCGGCTACTACTCTTGGGAAGTGAAGTGAGAGGCAGGCCAATCCGGCGCGTCTCCAGCCGCCCCGCTCAAGGTCGTAAAGCTACGCCTGCGGCCGTCCGCTGCCGGCGCACCTCCGCCATGATGTAGAACATCTCTCGCGCGATTTCCCGGCAGCGCTCGTTGTAGGCGGTGGTTTCCGTGGGCGTGTCATCGCAGAGCCGGGGATCGGTGTAATGGATGGCGTGCCGGGCAATGGCTCCCTTGACGACCGGGCAGGATTTGTCCGCCGAGCTGCAGGTCATCAACGCAATGAACCCTTCGCGCGGATTCGCATCCGCGTTGTAGAGCTTGGAATACGCGCGGATGGGCGGGCGATCCCCGGCGTAGCGCACGAGATAAAGTGGATTGTCCCCCGCCGTGGCGTCCTGGATGTCGAAGCCCGCCCGGCGCATCGCGGTGACGGTCCGGCAGTTGCAGGCGGTCACGTCCGTGCCGCCCGAATAAGTGGTCACCTGTCCGAGGCCGTAGTGATAGGCGGCGGTCTGCGCCCAGATCTGCGACATGTGGCTGCGCCGGGAATTGTGCGTGCAGATGAAGGTCAACTGCGCCGGTTTGCCCGCGGCGAATCGCGCGGAAACGTCGGTGGAGATGGCCTTCAGCACCGCTCGTCGCTCTGCTGGCACACGGTCCAGTTCAGCGGCCACCTCCAGCGCGTAGGGCTGGAGCGCCGGCAACAGGCCGGGCTTCGACGTGACTTCGCGGAGTCCGGAGCAGCCCGCAGCGCACCACAGGAGGGCGAGGAGCGGGAGAACCAGGTTGGTTTTCATGCAGGAAACATCTACTCCGGAGTCAGTCCGGTTGCAAATCCACGCATCCCACAGAGACGAGCAGTTAACGATTCGACCGTGTTGACCGTGTCCGGTTCCGATTGATTCCACTGCGAAACTCAGCTTCAATCCTTGGATGCAAACTATACTCCGCACGACCGCAGTTGCCTTCGTGCTCGGTTTCGCCAGCCTGACCGGCCTCCACGCCCAAACCCCCATCACCCACTCTTTCCTCGCCTGCGGTGGTCAGACACGCATTGTGGACGGGAGCGGCAAGACCACCTGGACTTATCCGCTCGCGACCCGCGACGGCTACGTGCTCCCCAGCGGCAACCTGTTGCTGACGCTTTCCAAATCCAAGGACTACCCCGGCGGTGGCGTGGTGGAAATCACCCGCGATGGCCAGAAGCTCTTCGAGTGGAAAGGCACGCAGGCCGAGGTGAACACCGCGCAAGTCGTCGATGGCGACCGCATCATGGTCACCGAGGCCGGGCCGAAACCGCGCCTGCTGGAGTTCGACCGCACCGGCAAGATCGTCGTGGAGTTTCCCATCTCCTGCCAGCTCACCAACCATCACATGCAGAGCCGCATGGCCCGCAAGCTACCCAACGGCAACTACCTCATTCCCCAACTCCACGACAAGGTCGTCCGCGAATACACCCCCAAGGGCGAAATTGTCTGGGAAGTGAAGACACCGAACTGGCCCTTCACCGCGATCCGCCTCGCCAATGGCAACACGCTCATCAACTGCACCTACGGCCACGTGTCCATCGAGGTGGACAAGGCGGGCAAGACCGTCTGGCAGGTGGACAACTCCAGTTTCGACAAGCCGCTCATCAAGGACGCTTGCGGCGGCCAGCGCCTGCCCAACGGCAACACGGTCATCGCCTGCTACGGCATCGGCGCGGACCGCACGAAGATGATCGAGGTCACGCCTGACAAGAAACTCGTCTGGAGCTTCGTCGAGAAAGACGGCCCCGGCGTGCACCACTTCCAGATCCTCGACACCAATGGCAAGCCGCTCGACGGCGGGCCAATGAAATAGCCGCACGCATCGACCGTCCCATTGTCCGTGCGGATTTCCTCACAGCCGTTGCTCCGTCAGCTCGCGGGTTTGGTCTGCCTTGCTGGCTCGCTTGTGGTCGGCATCCGCGACGCGTCGGCCCAGACACCAGCCTTCCCGGCGGAGGACTTGGAATTCTTCGAAAAGCGTGTCCGCCCGCTGCTCGCCGAGCGCTGCTACGAGTGCCACAGCGCGAGCGCGAAGAAACTCAAGGGCGGCCTGCGCCTCGACTCGCGCGATGCCGCGCTCAAGGGCGGCGACACCCGGCCCGCTGTAGTTGCCGGCGAACCGGACAAGAGCCTTCTCCTCGAAGCCGTCCGCTACGGCAACCAGGACTTGCAGATGCCCCCCAAGTCGCGCCTGAGCGACGCGGAGGTCGCCACGCTCACCGAGTGGGTGAAGCGCGGCGCACCTTGGCCAGCTGAAGCGGCGGCGCAACGCGCCAGCGGCAAGGGCTTCGATCTCCAACAGCGCAAACAAACGCACTGGAGCTGGACGCCGCCGCGCGCCGAGCCGGTGCCTGCCGTGAAGAACTCCGCGTGGACCACCGCTCCCGTGGATCGCTTCATCCTCGCGAAGCTCGAAGCCAAGCGGCTTACGCCCGCGCCCGCTGCCGACCCGCGCGCCCTGCTCCGCCGCCTGCACTTCGACCTCACCGGCTTGCCGCCGTCCCCTGATGACGCTGAAGCGTTCGCCCGCGCCTTCCCTCCTTCCCTCCCTCCCTCCGTCGCTCCCTCTCCGG
>JBJTAU010000227.1:0-4401 GCA_046090965.1 Limisphaerales bacterium
TGCGCTGCTTGGTGCTCCACAGCCGCTTGGTATCGTCCTGGAGCAGCTTCATGTCGTGGTTCGCCTCCAGCACGAGCAGATGCGCGGCCCGGACACGCTCGATGACGAGCTTGGTTGCGTGGCCGAGGTCGGTGAGGAAACCGACGTTGCCCGCGCGCGTGCGGAGCAGGAAGCCCACCGGATCCTGCGCATCGTGCGGCACGCTGAAGGTGTCCACCGTCACATCGCCGAGGTCGAAGCTCGCGCCGGTGACGAAGTGCCGCCCCTCGAAGCGCGTCTCGAGCTGGCGCTCGGCGGACTCCTGCGTGAGGCGGTTGCAGTAGACCGGGATGCGCAGCTTCGCCGCGAGCACAGTCAGGCCTTGTGTGTGGTCCTGATGCTCGTGCGTGAGCAGGATGCCCGTGAGCGTCTCGGGCGTGCGGCTGATGGACGCGAGGCGCTCGCGGATTTGCCGTCCGCTGAAGCCGGCATCAATCAGCAAGCGCACCTCCGGCGTCTCCAAGTAGGCGCAGTTGCCCCCGGAGCCGCTGCCGAGAATGGTGAACTGAACGGACACGCCGCGACGGTAGGAAGCGGCGGGGAAACGGTCAACGTTCAACGCTCAACTTCCAATCGTGAGGGCGCGCACCGCCGCGGCCTCCGCTTGGGTCGCCTGATCAGCTTCGCGACCAGATGGAGACTCCACGCAATGTTCGCAGCCCCGAGCTTGAATCGCCCTTGCTCGTCGCTACGGTTTCGGCCATGCGATGTTCGTCCTCCGTCACTGCTTGCCTGTCCACGTTGGAGAAAGGCCGCCGCGCGACGGGCTACCCGGACTTGGTCCCCGCTTACCTGCCCGCCGCGCCGGTCGACCCGACTACGGGCAAGCCGATCGCGCACTCGTTCTAGCCGCATGCTCCACGTCCACCCCATCACCACGCTCGACCATCCGGCGCTCCAGCCTTACCTCACGATGCGGCGGCAGGAAGCGCATCGCGAGCAGGGCATCTTCTTGGCCGAGGGCGAGAAGGTCGTCCGGCGGCTGCTCAGGAGCGACCTCGGCGTCGTGTCGTTGCTCGTGCATGAGCCGTGGTTGGAAAAGCTCCAACCATGGCTGGCCCCGCGCACCGAGGAAATCCACGCCTTCGTCGCGCCCAAGGCTGAGTTGGAAAAACTCGTGGGCTATCCCATGTATCAAGGGCTGCTGGCGATCGGACGGATCCCGCCGGCGGTGAGGCTCGCGGACGCCTTACGACGCCATGCGTCCCCGCGGCTCTTTGTGGCGGTGGACGGCTTGGGCAACGCGGAAAACCTCGGCGGTCTGGTGCGCAACTGCGCCGCGTTCGGCGGACAAGCGCTGCTGGTGGGCGAGACGTGCAGCAGTCCGTGGCTGCGCCGGTCCGTGCGCGCCTCCATGGGAACCATCTACGACCTGTCAATCGTGGAAACGGTTTCGCTGGCCGCCTCGCTGCGCGATCTGCGGCTCGCCGGCGTGCGTTGCGTGGCGGCGCACCTGCGCGCGAACCAGCTCACGCTCGCGCAGGCGGACTTGCGGGGCGATTGCTGCATCGTTTTCGGCAACGAAGGCCACGGAGTCTCGCCGACGGTGCTCGCGGCGTGCGATGAGGCGGTCTTGGTGCCGATGTCGAACGGCGTGGACTCGCTCAATGTCGGCGCGGCGGCGGCGGTGTTTCTCTACGAGATCGCCCGCCAGCGAGGCCGTGGCTGACCCTTTTGGGATTTGCCACCGCCCCGTCATTCCCGTAGAAAGCACGCTCCCGCTGCGGCGGGTTCAGATGAAACCAGCAGTCGAACTCTACGATACGACCCTGCGCGATGGCTCGCAGGGTGAAGGCGTCAACTTCTCGGTCGCGGACAAGCTCCGCATCGCCGAGCGGATTGACGCCTTCGGCATGCACTACATCGAGGGCGGCTGGCCGGGCAGCAACCCGAAGGACATCGAGTTCTTCGCGCAGGCCAAGCGCCGCAAGTTCAAGCACGCCAAACTCGCCGCCTTCGGCTCCACGCGAAAGAAGGCCACGCCCGTCGAGAGCGACGACCAGGTGCGCCTGCTCATCGAGGCCGAGACGCCCGTGGTGACCATCTACGGCAAGACCTCCATGCTGCACGTGAAGGAAGTGCTGCGCTGCACGCCGGATGAAAACCTCGGCATGATCGGTGACACCGTGCGTTACCTGAAGGACCACGGGAAGTTCGTCATCTACGACGCCGAGCATTGCTTCGACGGCTACAAGCTCGACCCCGAATACGCCATCGCCACGTGGCAGGCGGCGGAGCAGGCGGGCGCGGATTTCGTCGTGCTCTGCGACACGAACGGCGGCTGCCTGCCGAGCGAAGTCGCCGCCATCACCAAGACCGCCTTCGGCAAGCTGAACTGCAAGGTCGGCATTCATACGCACGACGACATCGGTGTCGGCGTGGCGAACGCGCTGGCGGCGGTCGGCGCGGGCGCGGTCCACGTGCAGGGCACGGTGAACGGCTACGGCGAGCGCACGGGCAACTGCAACATGACGAGCCTGATTCCTTGCCTTCAGTTGAAGCTGGGCAAGGCATGCCTGCCCGCCGCGTCGCTGCGGAAGTTGAAGGAGCTTTCGCTCTTCGTGGATGAAGTCGCGAACCTGCGCCACAACCCGCGCCAGCCGTGGGTCGGTTCGGCGGCGTTCGCGCACAAGGGCGGCACACATGTGAACGCGGTGCAGAAGCTCGCGGCGAGCTACGAGCACATCAACCCGGAGTTGGTCGGCAACGCGCGGAACATCCTCGTGAGCGACCTCTCGGGCCGCAGCAACATCCTGCTCAAGGCGCGTGACCTTGGCTTCAAGCTTGCCGACGATGCGCCGGAGACGAAGGAAATCCTGAACCGTGTGAAGGAGTTGGAACACGCGGGCTATGAGTTTGAGGCTGCTGAAGCGTCGCTTGCGCTGCTCATCCGCGGCATCCTCGACCACAATCCGGAACTGCTCTTCACCGTGGATGATTTCCACGTCTCCATGCGCGGCAATCGGAAGACCTCCACCAACGAAGCGACGGTGAAGGTCCGTGTCGGCAATGAAGTTCATCACGAAGTCGCCGAGGGCGATGGCCCGGTGAACGCGCTCGACGGCGCGCTCCGCCGTGCGCTGGCAAAGTCCTTCCCGCAGCTCAAGAAGGTGACACTGACCGATTACAAGGTCCGCATCCTCGACGGCATCGCCGGCACCGGCGCGAAGACCCGTGTGCTCATCACCAGCACCGACGGCAAGCGCGAGTGGGGCACCGTGGGCGTGAGCGAGAACATCATCGAGGCGAGCCTTCAGGCGCTGGTGGACAGCATGGAGTTCGCGCTGCTGAAGAAGTGATTTTCAGCCACAGATTGAACACGGATGAAACACGGAAGGATGTGTCGCACGACGACCGCGAAGGTTGCGAAAGAGAATGAATCTTCGCCGACTTCGCGTCCTTCGCGCGAAACCAAATCTGTGTTCAATCCGAGTTCCATCCGTGGCTAAATTGATTTTCCATGTCTGAGATTCCCAAAGCCTACGAGCCGCAGTCCGTGGAGGACAAATGGTATGACTTCTGGGTGAAGCAAGGCTGCTTCACTGCCGACCCCGCTCGCGTCAGCGACAAGCGCCCGGCGTATTCCATCGTCATCCCGCCGCCAAACGTCACGGGCATGCTCCACATGGGGCACGTGCTCAACAACACCATCCAGGACATCCTCAGCCGCAAGCCGCGCATGGATGGCAAGGACGTCCTCTGGCTCCCCGGCACCGACCACGCAGGCATCGCGACCGAGGGCATGGTCGCCAAGCAACTGCGCAAGGAGGAAAAGAAATCCAAGCAGGAGATCGGACGCGAGGAATTCATCAGGCGCGTGTGGGCGTGGAAGGAAAAGCACGGCGGCATCATCATTTCGCAGCTCAAGAAACTCGGCTGCTCCTGCGACTGGACGCGCGAGCGTTTCACGATGGACCCCGATTACGTCCGCTGCGTCCAGCGCGTGTTCGTGGACCTTTACAAGAAGGGCCTCATCTACCGCGGCAAGCGGATGGTGAACTGGTGTCCCGCCACGCAGACCGCGCTTTCGGACGAGGAAGTCGAGATGAAGCCGCAGAAGGGCTTCATGTATCACTTCCGGGTGGAAGCGGTGGAAGTGGATGGCTCGCCGGCGAAAGGTGACCCGCGCCCCCTCCCCCCGGCCCTCTCTCCCAATGGGGGCGAGGGAGAAAACAGCGCGCCGAACTCGCCCACCGCGAATCCCCTCGCCCCCACCGGGGGAGAGGGCAAGGGTGATGGGGCAGCTCCGAAAGCCGGCCCGGTGAAGGATTCCGATGGCCGCGTCTGGCTCACCATAGCCACCACGCGTCCCGAAACCATCCCCGGCGACACGGCCGTGGCCGTGAATCCGAAGGACCCGCG
>JBJTAU010000228.1:0-3916 GCA_046090965.1 Limisphaerales bacterium
CATGTGGCTCGCCGGCGGCGGCGTGAAACCCGGCACTGCCTACGGCGCGACCGACGACTACGGCTGGTTCGCCACCGAGAACAAAATCCACATCCACGACCTCCACGCCACGCTCCTCGCGCTGCTGGGCATGGACCACGAGCGCCTCACCCACCGCCACGCCGGCCGCGACTTCCGCCTGACCGATGTGGAGGGGCATGTGGTGAAGGACATCTTCGCCTGAGCATCGGAAAACCGAATCGGCACCGCAGAGGCGGGACAGGCGCAGAGGAAGACAGTCATTTCCAGTTCGAATCTCTGCGTCCGTCCCGCATCTGCGGTGCATGTCTTCCCGTCTTCACCAGTGCATCACAAACCCGCCGTCCACGTTGAGGGTCTGGCCGGTAACTTGGGCGGCGCGGGCGGAGGAGAGGAAGACGACCATGTCCGCGATGTCCTCGGGCGTCTGCCAGCGGCCCAGCGGGAGCAGCGCGCGGATTTTGTCGCCGGCCCATTCCTCGTAGGTGCGGCGCTTGTCCGGCGGCTGCTGGTCGTGCCACGCGCGCCAGACGGATTCGTTCAGCGGGGTTTTCACCATGCCGGGGCAAACGGTGTTCACGCGGATGCCGTGCGGCGCGAGGTCCTTGGCGAGGCACTGCGCGAAGTTGATGTTCGCCGCCTTGGACGCGCTGTAGGGCGGGTCGGTCTGCGAGCCGATCTGCCCGGCCACGGACGCGAGGAAGACCAGCGTGCCGCGCCGCCGCTCGATGAGGCGCGGGGCGACGACGTGTGCGAGGTTCACCATGCCCATGACGTTCACCTCGAAGACGCGCGGCCAGTCGGCGGGCGTGAGGTTGGTGAACGGGAAGCCGAACTTGCCGGAGCCGATGGCGGCGGCGTGGGCGAGATGCTCGACGGGGCCAAGCTGCGCCTCGGTCGCCTGGAGCGCGGCTTCGATGGTCTCGCGGCGCGTCACGTCCACGACGCAGCCGAGCGCGGGGACATGGTGCGTGGCGGAGAGTGCGCGCGCGACGTCGCTGACCTTGGGCGACACGTCCCAGAGTGCGACCTGGCAGCCTTCGCTGGCGAAGAGTTCCGCGATGGCGCGCCCGATGCCGCTGGCTCCGCCAGTGACGACGGCGACGTGCTCGGTGAGGTTGAGTTGCATCGCCGCGAGTGTGGGGAATGCGGAGGAAATGGCAAATGAATGGGGCGAACAGGTGATTTCCCGTTGCCGATCGGCGCAGCGTGGGGGAAAAGTCTCCACCGCGGTGGCCGGTGGTGGACTCGCTCGAGCATGACGCCAACTCAATCGCCAAGCCTTGAAGACGGGCCGTCGCCCCAGACGGGGGGACGGGTGCGGCGTTATCTCTCGCTCTACGCGGAGTTGTGGCGCAACTCCGTCATCCGCGAGCTGGGCTTCAAGGTGAACTTCCTCATGTGGATCGTCGTGGAGGGGCTGTGGTTGGCGCTGCAACTAACCTTCATCAGCGTGCTCTATTTGCACACGGAGAGCATCGGCACCTGGACGAAGTGGCAGGTGGTTGCACTCGTCGGCACGAGCCACTTCATCCAGCAACTGTTCACCGCACTCTTCCTGACGAACCTCACCGCGCTCTCCGAGCACATTCGCACGGGCAAGCTCGACTTCATGCTGCTGCTGCCCGTGAACACGCGTTTCCTCATCTCGCTGCGGCAGGTGGACCTCGGCGGCTTCGTCAACGCCGCCGGGGCGCTGTGCGTCATCGGCTACGCGCTGCACCGGCTCGGCCACACGCCCGGCGTCGCGCAGGTCATCGGCTTCTTCCTGCTCGTCGCCGTCGGCGTCAGCATCCACAGCTCGCTGATGCTGATGCTCTCGGCCACGAGCTTCTGGACCGTCCGCGCGCAGGGCATCGTCTGGGGCTACTTCAACCTCTTCAACATCGCGCGCCGGCCCGACGAAGCGTTCCGTGGTGCGTTCAAGGCCGTGTTCACCTTCGCCCTCCCGATGCTCCTCGTCTCGAACGTCCCGGTGAGGCTGCTCGTGGACAAGCTCGGCTCGCCGTTCGAGATGCTCCTGCTGGTCGCACTGGCCGCGCTGATCTTCGCCGCGTCCGAACTGCTCTGGCGCACCGCGCTGAAGCGCTACACGAGTGCCAGCTCGTAGCCGGAAAGCAGGAGGCATCTTTTATGAGGAAGGCAGGAAGGCAGGAAAAGGGATGGCCCGCGGTGAGCGCAGTTTCTTTTCCTCCTGCCTTCCTGCTCTCCTCATAAATTCTTGTTCCCCCCTTCCTCGCCGGGAACACTCTGCTTCATGGTGCGCATCGTCTTCATGGGCACGCCGGACATCGCCTGTCCGACGTTGCAGGCGCTCGCCGCGACGCCAGACTTCCAGGTCGTCGGCGTTGTCGCGCAGCCGGACAAGCCCCGGGGCCGCGACCTGAAGCTCCAGCCGCCGCCCGTGAAGGAACTCGCCCTCCGCCTCGGTCTGCCAGTCCTCCAGCCCGAGCGCGCGCGGAACGAAGCGTTCATCCAACAGCTTCGCGAACTGCGCCCCGACCTCATCGCCGTGCTCGCTTACGGACAAATCCTTCCCCAGGCGCTGCTCGACATCCCCACGCACGGCTGCCTCAACGTCCACACCTCGCTCCTCCCGCGCTGGCGCGGCGCGGCCCCCATCCAGTGGGCCATCCTCGCAGGCGATGCCGAGACCGGGGTGACCATCATGCGCATGGACGCCGGGCTCGACACCGGCGGCATCATCTCCACCCACGCCACTGCCATCGCGCCCGACGACAACGCGCAAACGCTTCACGACCGCCTCGCCGTGCTTGGCGCGGAGCTGCTCGTGCAAACCATCCCGCGCTACGTCAGCGGCGAACTTCCGCCGCGCCCGCAACCCGCCGTCGGCGTCACTTACGCGCGCAAGCTCACGAAGGACGACGGCCGCCTCGACTGGTCCCAACCCGCGCGAGTTTTGCATAACCGCCTCCGCGCCTTCACCCCCTGGCCCGGCACCTTCACCTTCCTCCCCGCACAACCCAAGCCGCTCCTGCTCAAAGTCTGGCGCGCGGAGATTGCCCGTGTCGGCGACTTCCAGCCGCCGCCTACCGCTCCCGGCCAAGTTCTCGTCGCCGACAAGGCCGGCCTCGTCATCGCCTGCCGCGAAGGGGCCCTGCGACTGCTCGAAGTGCAAAAGGAAGGCGGTCGCCGAATGACCGCTGCCGAATTTCTCGCCGGGCATTCGCTCGCTCCTGGCACGGCTCTGGGCTGACCCCATTTTCCTTGCCTCACGCGCACCGTTCTCCCGACACTCCGCGCCAGCACTCAACCAGTTAACCGAAAGGCCACACCATGTCCGTCCGCCGCCTCCCCGTTTACATCCTCGCCGACTGCTCCGGCTCCATGAACGGCGCCCCCATCGAGTCCGTGAAGTCCGGCATCCGCTCCCTCCACAGCGAGCTGATGGGCGACCCCTCCGCCGTCGAGTGCGCCTACCTCAGCGTCATCACCTTCGACGCCAACGCCCAGCAAGTCGTCCCCCTCACCGAGCTGTGCAGCTTCAATCCCCCCGACATCCGCGCGGGTGGAACCACCTCCTTAGGCGCGGCCCTCAAGCTCCTCATGGACTGCATTGACCGCGAAGTCCAGAAGACCACGCCCGAGAAGAAGGGCGATTGGAAACCCCTCATCTTCATCTTCACCGACGGCGAGCCCACCGACGACTGGGAAGCCCACGCCGCCACCGTCAAAGCCCGCCGCCCCGGCAACCTCATCGCCGTGGCCTGCGGTGAAAAGGCCGACCCCGCCGTGCTCAAGCACTGCACCGAGACCGTCCTCGTGATGAAGGAAATGACCCCCGACGCCTTCAAGCAGTTCTTCAAGTGGGTCAGCGCCTCCATCAAGCAGACCAGCCAGAAAATCGGCGCACCCGCCCCGGCCCCCGGCGCGATGC
>JBJTAU010000229.1:0-3086 GCA_046090965.1 Limisphaerales bacterium
GGGGGGGGGGGGGGGGGGGGGGTCCCCCCCCCCCCCCCCCCCCCCCCCCCCCCCCACCACGCGTCACGAGCCTCGCATTCACGGCTTCTTCCCTTGCCACATCAGCTTCCCCCAGCCGATGAACTTCCGTTCGACCGTGAAGCCGTCCTCCAGCCCGCGCAGCACTTCGTCCGGCTGACGCAGCCACTGGTTGTAGGTCGCCCGCTCCAATTCCGTCATCGTTTCCAGCGCATCGAGCTTGGCCCACGCCCGGCGCGCGGCGCGGAAGCTGCCGACCCAATGCACGAACCGCAGGAACGGCGTCCGCCACGGCTCCACCACCATGAACCGTCCGCCCGGCCGCAGCACCCGCCGCACTTCCGCCACGACACGTTCCAAATCACCGGGCAATTCCGGCAGGTGATGCAGCCCGCCTTGCACGATGGCGATGTCCCGCGAGGCGTCGGGGAAGGGGAGTTGCCGGCAGTCCGCCACGACGCACTTCGCCGGTCCGGTGTAGTTCGCCACCAACGCGGGCGACAAATCCACGCCCTCCAGTCGCGTGAAGCCGAGGTGTTGTAGCGCGTTCAGCCCGTTGCCCCGACCGCAGAACAATTCCACCACCTGCGCGTCTTTCGGCCACGACTCCGCGCCCAGCCGGCGCAGCCGCCGCAGAAACTTGCGCACCTCCTCCTCCGGCGTCTCGAACCGCAGGTAGGCCGCCTCCCATGCGTTTGGGGCCGACGCGCTCATGCCAGTAGCCCCAAAGTGGACAGCCACAGAAAAACACATAAGGCACAAAGCAGATTCCTTTTGCGCCTCTTGTGCTTCTTTGTGGCGAAAAATTGTTCTGCTTCGTGGTTCATTTGCGATACCACCCCAGCACGGCGACGAAGAAGCTCGCGAGCACCGTTTGAAAACCCAGCGCCGTGAGCGTCACGCCGGGAATCACCCAGCGCATCGTGTGCGCGTAGTCCAGCCGGCCGAACTGCACGGACTTCCACTGCCACACCGCCGCCAGCAGCAGGCCGACGCCCGCGACCAGCGTGGCACTGCCGAAGAACAACCCGCGTTCCAGCGAGAGCACCGCGCGCAGCCGGGCGAGCAACGGGGTTTCCGGCAAGAACCCTTCCCGCGCCGCCAGCGTCCGCGCCAGCCAGCCGAACAGCACGGCTTGATAACCCACCATCAACGCGAGGCTCGCGAACAGCAGCGTGTGTGCGTCGAACGTCGCGCCGAAGAAGGTCAGTCCCGGCATCGCCACGCCGAAACCCAGCGCACCCAGCGCCAGCAGCAGCAGCCCCGGATACACGAACAGCCAGCGCGGACTGCAAATCAGGAAGAACCGCAGCGTCCGCCAGCCATCACGGAACGTGCGCAGGTGCGGCGGATGCGTCGTGCGGCCGTCGCGGTGCAGCGTGATGGGCACCTCCTCGATGCGCGTCCCGCGCAGGCTCGCCTTGATGAGCATCTCCGTGGCGAACTCCATGCCCTCGCAGCGCAGGTCGAGCTGGGGAATCAAGTCGCGCCGGAAGCCGCGCAGGCCGCAGTAAATGTCGTTCACCGGCACGCGGAACATCCGGCGCGCGAGCGCCGAGAAAAGCGGGTTGCCCAGCCAGCGATGCGATGGCGGCATTGCTTCCGGCTCAATCGTCCCGCCACCCGCCGGCAGCCGGCAGCCCTGCACCAGGTCCGCGCCCGCCCGCAGCTTCTCGACAAACGCGCCGAGCGCGGCGAAGTCGTAGCTGTCATCCGCATCGCCCATGATGACGAACTTCCCCCGTGCCGCCGCGAGGCCGCCCCGCAGCGCGTGGCCGTAGCCGCGCTCCGACACCGTCACCACCCGCGCGCCGAGTGGGGTGGCGAGTTGCAGTGAGCCGTCCGTGCTGCGGTTGTCGGCCACGAGCACTTCTCCGGCAACCCGGTGCTCGCGCAGGAACCGCAGCGCCTTCCCGACGCACTTCGGCAGCGTCTCCGCCTCGTTCAAGCACGGCATCACGATGGACAGCTCCAAATCGGAGCCGTCTTGCTGGCCGGAGTCAGCGGCAGTGGGCACACGCGAATTCTACCCGAGGACGACTCGGGCTGCCAGCCCTGTAGCGGCGGTCTCAGCACGGCTTCGGGCGCGCTTGCGAAATCCGCGGTTTCTGAAACTCGCATTGTTGCGGCCAATTTCCCTGGTTCGTCAAGTTTGGGTGCGCACGCGGCTGAACTTCTAGTTGACCCTCCCGCGCTTTTCCCGGCTCAATACCGCCGCTCAAATCCAACACGCCGCATGGCCAACGTCATCGCAGGGAGTGGCTGGTTCCAGAACCTCAGCGCGCGGCTCTCGCGCAGGCTGGCAGGGGTAGTTTTGCTGGGTGCCTTGGTGGTCGGAGGGGTGTCGTCGGGCTTCAGTGCCGAGCGGTTCGATGACATTTCCGTTTCCCCGCAGGTCTTCTTCCAAGGCCAGACTTTCCATGGCTACGTGGAGATGCGCTTTGCGGTCGAGAACCAATCGGTTGATCGCACGCGCAAAGTCACACTCGCCGCGCCGCACACAGCCCACGGCTCGGGCAACAACCTCCGGCGCGTCGAGCGCACCGTCACCGTCAGCCCCGGCACGACCGTCAACGTCACGCTCTGGCAGCCGCCGCTCATGCTCAATGGCGACAACCAGTTGGATGTCTTTGTGGACGGGCGTTATCGCGGTGCGATCCCGCGCGGCGGCAACAACCAGCATATGCAGCGCAACGCCAGCATCCCCGGCGGCCCGCGCGCGGTGCTGGTGAGCCGCAGCCTGAACAGTGATGATTTGGACACGGCCTTCAAGGGCGGCGCATCCTACAAGGCTCCGTCCGGCAATTACTCCGCCGAGCAAGCCATCGGCGCGCCGAACGTCGGCCGCGCCGGCGGGATGCAACCGCAGGCGTGGTCGCCCGACCGCGTGGGTGCGCCCGGCCCCGAGTGGTTGGAAGTGGATTTCAAGCCAGCCCGCACCGGCGCGAAGACGCTGCGCATCCACAAGCTCGCGTGGGACCAGGCGTTCAAAAGCGTCGTGCTCAAGGCGGCCGACGGCACGGAGCTGGCCACCGTGCCCGTCACCAACGCAGTGAACCGCAGCTTCA
>JBJTAU010000230.1:0-13870 GCA_046090965.1 Limisphaerales bacterium
TGTCCAAACAATGCTGGGCGGGCGCGGTTTCGGCAAGTGTCAGTGCGGCTGGACTGGCGAAGGCGCACCCGGCACCGGATTCTCCCGCACCTTCTTCGTTTGCTCCGCGCGAAACTGGTCGTAGGCCTGGCGGAACTTCGCGTGTTTGTTGCCGAGCATCGCGGTGGCGAGGAGCGCGGCGTTGATGGCGCCAGCCTTCCCGATGGCGAGCGTGCCCACGGGGATTCCGCCCGGCATCTGCGCGATGGAGAGGAGCGAGTCGAGGCCGTTGAGCGATTTGGATTGCACGGGCACACCGAGGACGGGGAGCGAAGTCTTCGCCGCCGTCATGCCGGGCAGGTGCGCCGCGCCGCCAGCGCCGGCGATGATGACTTCGAGGCCGCGCGCCACCGCCGATTCCGCATACTCGAACATCCGGTCCGGCGTGCGGTGGGCGGAGACGACCTCGGTCTCGTAAGGCACGCCGAGCGCGTCGAGTTGCGCGGCGGCGTGCTGCATGGTCTCCCAGTCGGACTGGCTGCCCATGATGATGCCGACGAGGGGTTTGGGTTTGGCGGATTGGCGTTGACGGGCCATAGCGCGGGCATTGAAGCGAAGGCGGGCGGGTTTGGCAACCGCCGTGCCCAACCCCGCCAATCCGCGCCTTACCAAACGGCCCCGAACCTTTCAGGCTCTGCCGCACGCATGAAGACGATCTCGGCGCTCCTCGGGATGACGGTGACGCTCACGGCCCTGACCGCGAGGGCGGATTACTGGCACGTCCCGCCCCGGGGCAACACCCTCCAGCTCGAATACGAGGCCGGCGCGGCCTTCCTCTCCGGCTCGCGCCTTTCCCTCGGCGCGGTGCGGCTGGGCAGTGTCGAGTCGACGCACACCCACCTTGTCGGTGGCGTCGCGGTGCGGGCCACGGACGACTTCACCTTCCGCGTGGCCGCTGAGTATCGCCGCAACGATTTCGACGTCGGCCCCGGCGTGCCCATCCCGAACGTCCTGGGCAACGCCGGCCTTCAACTCACCGGCAACTGGGCGCTCCGCAACAACCTTTCCCTCTGGCTCAACGCCCGGCCCGGCATCTACAGCGACTTCCGCGACATCAGCTGGGGCGACGTGAACATCCCTTTCAACCTCGTGCTCGCGTGGCAGGCTGACGATGACCTCATGTGGCTGCTGGGCATGTATGTGGATCTGCGCTCCGAGTTTCCCGTCTATGGCGGTCCCGGCGTGCGCTGGCGCTTCGCGGAATACTGGACGCTCAACCTCATCATGCCCCGCCCCCGCCTCGAATTTCAGGCCAGCGACGATCTCCTGCTCTACAGCGGGGCGGAATGGCGGCAGGTCGCCTACCGCGTCGCCAAGGATCTGGGCACCAAGACCGGCTTCCCCGCGCTCAACGATGCGATGCTCGACTACCGCGAACTGCGCGTGGGCGGCGGCTTGAACTACAGCTTCAGCCGGCACCTGAACCTCAACCTCGAAGGCGGCTACTCCGTGGAACGTCGCTTCCACTACTACGCCCAGCGGACCCAGCTCTCGGACAACGGCGCGGGCTACGTCGCCGCCTCGATCAACGGGAAGTTTTAGCGGAGCGCCGGACGCCTATCCGGCGGGATGAGGTTCAAAGCAAGTTGCCCTGCGCGGCATTCGGCGGTCCCGCCTCCGCCTTGAGCGCGGCTAGAAACGCCGCCTCGTCCAGCACTTGCACGCCGAGTTCCCGCGCCTTGGTCAACTTGCTCCCCGCGTCCGCGCCGCAGACGAGGAAGTGCGTCTTCGCGCTGACCGAACCCGATACGTTGCCGCCCAGCGCACGGATCTTCGCCGCCGCCTCGTCGCGGCCCATGCTGGCCAGCGTGCCCGTGATGACAAAGGTCTTGCCTGCGAATGGCGCATCCGCCGTCGCGCCCTGCTCGCCACGCGGGTTAATGCCCAGTGCGTGCAGGCGATGCAGAACCTGCTTTCCGACTTCGCCCGTGAACCAGTCCAGGCACGCCTGCGCCGCCACCGGACCGACGACCACCACGGCGTCCATGTCAGCCGCGCCCTTCTTCTTCGCGGCGGCGGCGAAACCAGTGGCCATCAGCTTTGCGCCCAAGGCATTCGCCTGCGCGAGCAGCTCAGCCTGCCGCGCGGCGAGTTGCTGTCTCTCCAAGTCGGACTTGTCCTTGTTCGCCTTCGCGCGCGGGCTGGCGGCTTCGGCGGCTTCGCGGAGGCGATGCAATTCCACCACGTCGCCGAGCACGGCCGAGCGCGGCACCGCTTCGAGATCAGCGTGGAAACGCGCGAGGTCGCGCGCTGTCGTCTCGCCGATCTCGGGGATCGCAAGCGCGAAGAGCCAGCGCGCGAGCGGCATGGTGCGCGAGCGCTGCACGGCTTCGATCAGCTTCGCGGCGTTCTTCTCGCCGAAGACGCGCGGCTCGGCCTCAGTGCCGAGGTTCAACGCGCCGAGTTCGGGCAGCTTGAGATTGAAGACATCTAAAGGCTCGGTCACCAGCCCGTGCTCAATGAGCTTCTCGGCCACGATGCCGCCCAGCCCTTCGAGGTCGAGCGCCTTGCGCTGCGCGACGTGTTCGAGGCGGCGGGTCTGCTGCGCCGGACAACCCGCGACATTCTGGCAACGCCACGCGACTTCCTCCTCGTCCCCGGCGGAAACCTGCTCTTTGGCAATCGGCCCGCGGCAGGCCGGGCACTTGCCGCCGACGTGCTTGAACACATCAAACTCCTCCGCGCCCGCCGGCCGCTTCGTCTTCACCACCTCGAACACCTCGGGGATCACCATGCCCGCCTTGCGAATCACCACGGTGTCGCCGATGCGGATGTCCTTGCGGCGGATCTCGTCCTCGTTGTGCAGCGTGGCGCGCGCGATGGTCGAGCCTTGCACGAAGACCGGCTCCAGCTCCGCGACCGGCGTGAGCACGCCGGTGCGACCCACTTGCACCGTGATGGCGCGCAGCACCGTCTCGGCCGGCTGAATCCACGGGATCGGCTTGTGGACGATCGCCCAGCCCGGCGCGCGGGTCTTGAGGCCGATGCGCTCGCAGTCGGCGAGGTCGTTCACCTTCAGCACCACGCCGTCGATCTCGTAAGGCAGCCGCGTGCGCAGGTCGCGGTCCTCGTCGTAGCCGCAGGTGACGTGCTCGTGGTAGTGGCGCAAGACCTCCTCGATGCCGTCGCACTCCCACCACGCGGTCTGCACCGGCAGGCCGAAGGCGCGCAACCGCTTCAACATCTCCGCGTGCGTGTGGAACTCGATGCCCTCGCAAACGCCGACGGCATAGAACACCGCGCGCACCGGTCGTTGCGCGACAACGCGCGGGTCGAGCTGCTTGAGCGTGCCGCTCGTGGCGTTCCGTGCGTTGGGCAACTGCGCTTCGCCCGCTGCAGCGAGCTTGGCGTTGAGCGCGTTGAACTCGCTCGTCGCCATGTAAGCTTCGCCGCGCACTTCGAGCAACGCGGGCGGATGCTTCGTGTCGAGCTGGAGTGGAATCGAGCGGACGGTGCGTAGGTTGGTCGTGATGTCGTCGCCCTGGCGGCCGTCGCCGCGCGTCGCGCCGCGCACGAGTTTGCCGTCGCGGTAGAGCACGCTGATGGAGACGCCGTCCACTTTCGGTTCCAGCAAATAACTCACGCGTTCGCGCCCGAGCTGCTTGCGGATGGTGGCGTCGAACGCGCGGAACTCCTCCAGCGTGCGCTCGTCCTGCGCGCGGTTGCGACGCTCGCGATCTGGCTCCTCGTCCTTCGTCGGCGAATCGGAGGCTTGGATTTTCTCCAGCGAGAGCATCGGCTGCTCGTGCGTCACGCGCGCGAAGCCCGCGCTCGGCGCGCCGCCCACGCGCTGGCTCGGCGAGTCCGGCGTGACGAGTTCGGGAAACTCCTTCTCCAGCGCGAGCAACTCGGCGTAGAGCGCGTCGTATTCGCGGTCCGAGACGGCCGGCTTCGCCTCGACGTAATAGGCGTGGTCGTGTCGGCGGATTTCCCCGGCGAGGTGAGCGTGGCGCGACTTGGCTTGGGCGTGCGTCATCTGGACGCGCGCAGTTTGCCGGAATGATCCCTGACCGCAAAGGCAAAGCCGCAGTGTTCTTTCCTGTTGCAGCCACACCGACCGCTTCCCCAGACTCACCGCCATGAACACCGCCGTTTCCCGCCGCCTCGCCGTTGCCTTGCTCGTCTCAGCCGTCGCCACCGCCCACGCCGGCAAGGCCGACAAGACGCTCGACATCTACTGGGTGGATTCCGAGGGCGGCGGCTCCACGCTGATCGTCACGCCCGAGGGCGAATCCGTGCTCATTGACACCGGCAATCCCGGCGGACGCGACGCCAAGCGCATCCATAAGGTCGCCACCGAGGTCGCGGGCCTGAAGCAGATTGACCACGTAGTCATCACCCACTTCCACATCGACCACTTCGGTGGGCTGGCCGAGCTGGCCGACCTCATGCCCGTCGGTGCGCTCTACGACAAGGGGATAACGGACACCAGCCCCGCCCAAGAGATCAAGGACCCGCGCTGGCCGCTGCTCTCCAAACCTTACCGTGAGGCGAAAGTGGAGAAGCGCGTCACCATCAAGGCCGGCGATCCCATCCCACTCAAGCAACCCACCGTCCCCGGCAACGCCAAGCTCGACCTGCGCGTCCTCTGCGCGAACCAAAAGACCATTTCCCCGCGCCCCGATCAGCGCCGCGAAAACCCGCTCGCTGCCAAGGCCGAAGCCCAGCCCGAGGATCCGTCCGACAACGCCAACTCCGTGGTGCTGCTCCTGCAATACGGCAGCTTTCGCTTCTTCAACGGCGGCGACACCACGCTCCGCACCGAGCAGGCCCTCGTCGTGCCTTACAACATCGTCGGCAAGGTGGATGTGTATCAGGTCAACCACCACGGCCTCGACGTGAGCAGCAACCCGCTCCTGGTCCAGTCCATCGAGCCAACCGTGGCCATCATGAACAACGGCCCGCGCAAGGGCACCATGCCCAAGGTCGTCGCCACACTGCGCGGCACCAAGAGCATCGCGGCCATTTACCAAGTCCACGAGAACGTCCGCCCCGAGCCGGACACCAACACGGCGAAGGACTTGATTGCCAACACGGGCGACAAGGCCGACAAATGCGACGCCCACTTCATCAAGCTCAACGTCAACCACACCGGCGAGAGCTACAGTGTGAGCGTGCCGAGCACCGGGCACCTGCGCGCGTTTCAGACGCGAAAGAAGTAGCGCTTGAATCACCGGCGGCGGACGCGCTTCAATCTTGCTGACATGAGAGCCGTTCAGCTTCTCGCCCACGGCACACCGGGTCAGTTCAGGTTTGGCGAAGTCGCCGACCCCGTCCCTGCCGCCGATGAGGTGCTGGTGCGCGTGCGCGCATGCGGGGTGAACCACTTGGACCTGTGGTTCGAGCAGGGCGACTTGCCCACCCCGGTCGCGTTGCCACGCATCGGCGGCTGCGAAGTGGCCGGCGAAATCCTCTCCCTCGGTGCGGATGTGGACCAGTGGCGCGTGGGCGACCGCGTGGCGGTGCAATCCAATCTCTTTTGCGGCACCTGCGAATTCTGCCTGCGCGGCGAGGACTCGATTTGCCTCAACGGCAAGCTGCTGGGCGTGCAATGCGACGGCGGCTACGCGGAGAAGGTCAAGGTGCCGGCGCGTTGCGTGGTGGCGCTGCCGGAGGCGGTGAGCTTTGAAACCTCGGCCGCCCTCACCCTCGCGGGCAGCACCGCCATGCATATGCTGACCGACCGCGCGGAGGTGCGCGCGGGTGACTGGGTGCTGGTCATCGGCGCCTCCAGCGGCGTCGGCTCGGCGGCGATTCAGATCGCGAAGCAGCTCGGCGGACGCGTCATCGCGACGGCCTCCTCGCCGGCCAAGCGCGAGTTGGCCAGCAAGCTCGGCGCGGACTTCGCGGTGGATTCCTCCAAGGCTGACTGGCTGTCCGAGGTGCGCAAGATCACCGACAAGCGCGGTGTGGACCTGGTCATCGAGCACATCGGCGGCGTGGTGCTGCAATCCGTTTTCCACTGTCTCGCGCGCGGCGGCACGGTGGTGACGTGCGGTGCGACGGGCGGACGCGAGGTGCCGATGCAGCTCTGGCCGTTCTTCGTGAAGCAGCACCGGCTCATCGGCAGTTACGGCCGCAACCGCGGCGACCTAAACGCGACGCTGGAGTGGGCGGCGGACGGGCGGCTCAAGCCCGTCATCCACCAGATCATCCCGCTGCCCGGCGTGAGCAACGCCTTCGAGCAACTCCGCAACCGCCAGGTGCTGGGCAAGCTGGTGGTGAAGCCGTAGTGCGTGTGTCTGTTCCCTCTCGATGAACATGGTAGGGCCGACCTGCTGGTCGGTCAGTGTGCGACGTGGTGGCAGGCTGCGGCCGCGCCGCGCGGCCCTACCAAGCGCTTGGGAGAAAGCACGGGCCTTTCCCGCGTGACTTTCAGTTGTCCGGCCAACAATCTCCGCTCCGATTTATGAGCAAGAAGTCTCCCGCTCCCGTGTCCCGCAGCGGCCGCTTCGCCAGCGGTCCCGGCGAGGATGTCGCGCGCTTCACCGAGTCAATCTCGTTCGACTGGCGGCTGTGGCGGCACGACATCCACGGCTCGCTTGCGCACGCCGCGATGCTCCACCGCATCGGCGTGCTCACACGCGCGGAACTGAAGGCCATCGGACGCGGGCTGAAACGAATCGCCGCCGAGATCGAGGCCGACCAATTCGTGTGGAAGGCCGCGCTGGAAGATGTCCACATGAACATCGAGGCGGAGCTGACGAAGCGCGTCCCCGCCGGTGCGAAGCTGCACACCGGCCGCTCGCGCAACGACCAAGTCGCCCTCGACGTGCGGATGTGGCTGCGGGACGAGATCATCGAGTTCGCCTGCGAGGTTCGCGACTTGCAGTGTGCGCTGGTCGAACTGGGCGCGGCCAACGCGTCGGTGATCATCCCCGGCTACACCCATGTGCAGCGGGCGCAGCCGGTCTTTTTCGCGCATCATCTGCTCGCCTATGTGGAGATGCTCGACCGCGACTACAGCCGGTTGCTGGACTGCTTCAACCGAGTGAATGTCTGCCCGCTGGGCAGCGGCGCGATTGCCGGCTCCACGCTCCCGCTCGACCGCGAGTTCGTGGCGAAGGAGCTCGGCTTCGTGGATGCGCGAGGCGTGCCGCAGGTGACGCAGAACTCGATGGATGCGGTGAGTGACCGTGACTTCGCGATTGAGTTTTGTTCCTCGGCCGCGCTCGTTGCGATGCACCTGTCTCGGCTGTCCGAGGACGTGATCCTCTGGGCCAGCAGCGAGTTCAACTTCATCAGGATATCCGACGCCTACACGACCGGTTCGTCGCTGATGCCGCAGAAGAAGAACCCCGACATCGCCGAGCTGACGCGCGGCAAGGCGGGGCGGGTCTATGGCAACCTCGTTTCGCTGCTCACGCTCCTGAAGGGGCTGCCGATGACCTACAACCGCGATTTGCAGGAGGACAAGGAGCGGCTCTTCGACACCGCTGACACGGTGCGCGCCTGCGTGCGGCTCATGGCGGCGATGCTCCGCCACACGACGGTCAACGCCGCCGCTTGCGCCGCCGCCGCGAGCGATTCCGCGCTGCTGGCCACGGACCTCGCCGACTATCTCGTGCGGAAGGGAATGCCCTTCCGCCACGCGCACCACGCGGTCGGCGCGGCCGTCGCGCTCGCGGAGAAGCTGGGCAAACCGCTGGGCGAGTTGAGCGCGGCGGAGTTGAAGTCGGTGAACGCCGCGTTCGGCGAGGACGCGCGGGACTGCTTCGACCTCGCTTCCGCGATGGCGCGCCGCAATCTCACCGGCGCGCCCGGCACCAAGGAAGTAGCGAAGCAGTTGGACCGCTGGCGGAGGTTGCTGAAGTAGTGCCGCCGATGGCCTACCGGCCGAGCGGCAGCCCGAGCAGCCCGAGCGCCACGCGATACCACCCGAACGCCACGAAGGTGTGCGTTTGGATGAAGCGCAGCAGCCACTTCACCGTGAGGAAGGCGGTGACGGCGGAGACAGTGGCCCCGAGGGCGAACAGGCCCCAATCAACCGGCGGCGCGGCGGGGTCTTTCAATGCTTTCCAAGCGGAGTAGGCACCCGCCGCCAACAGCGTCGGCACGCCGAGCAGGAAGGAGAACTCCGTCGCCGCCGGGCGGCTCAGGCCCAGCGCCAGCGCGGCGAGAATCGTCGTGCCGGAACGTGACGCGCCGGGAAACGCGGCGGCCACGAGCTGGCCCACGCCGACCGCGATGGCAATCGTCCAGGTGATGTCGCCCACGGCTGGCCGATCTTTCAACCAGCGCTCCACGATCAGAAACAGCACGCCGCCGACGAGCGTGGCCCACGCGATGGGCGCAACTTCCTTGGGCAGTTTCAGCCCGGCCTTCTTCATCGCCAGCCCGCCAACCGCAGTGAGCACGAAGGCCGCACCGAGTTTGAGCAGGTATTCCCGCGTGGCCGGCTCGGCGAAGCGCGTGGCGAACTCCTTCACGCGCGCGGAGAAGACGGCGATGACCGCCAGCACCGCACCGGACTGGATGCCGATGTTGAAGAACTCCGAGCGGAGGAAGCTCGTCTCCGGGAGCTTCAGCCAGTGCTCCGCGAGCAGCAGGTGGCCGGGGGAGGAAATGGGGAGGAACTCCGTGACGCCCTCGACGATGCCGAGGAGGATAGCTGCGAGCCAGTCTTGCACGCGCCGGTTAGACGCGAAATGCGGGTAGGTGACAAGTGGCAACTGACAAGGGTCGAGGAAGTTGGCGGTGAAGTCGGACGCGCCTAGCTAGCGCACATCACTTGCCACCTACCACTTGTCACTTGTCACCCAACAGGCAGCAACTCAGGGATCGGTTCGCCGAACGGGAGGATCGGCATCGGGCGGCCGGTGTGATCAGGGAAGGACATTTCCCAATCGATGCCGAGGTGTTGATACACCGTGGCCCAGAGGTCGTTCGGTGAAAGCGGGCGCTCGATGGGAGGTTCGCCGCGGCTGTTGGTCGCACCGACGATCTGACCGGTGCGCATCTTCGCGCCGGCGACGATGAAGGACATCGCTCCGGGCCAGTGATCGCGGCCCGGCTGCATCACGCCGGTCTGTGAGCCCACGACGGTGGACACGCGGGGCGTGCGGCCGAATTCACCGGTCACCACCAGCAGCGTCTTCTCGTCGAGGCCGCGCGCGTAAAGGTCTTCGATCAGCGCGGAGACGGCCTGATCATAGGGAGGGAAGCGCCAGCGGGCGTCGTCGAACATGTGGCAGTTCACCGCGTGGGACTCCCAGTTGTAGGTGCCGTATTTGGGCATCGTCGTGCCGGGGTGTTCCCACACCATGGTGACGAAGCGGCAGCCGGCTTCGACGAGCCGGCGCGCCATCAGGCCGCGCTGGCCGTAAGCGTTCATGCCGTAGCGTTCGCGCACGGCCTGCGGCTCGCGCGAGAGGTCGAAGGCGACGCGCACGGGCTCGCTGGTGAGCATATCGAAGGCGCGCTGGCTGTATTGATCCATCGCGTCCATCAAGCCGCTGCGATCCGCGTCGCGTCGCAGGCGGTCCATGCCGTGCAGGAGATGCAGGCGGTCGTCCAAGCGCGTCTCCATGTCCGGCGTCAGGCCGAGGTTCTGCACCTTGAACGAAGGCGAAGCGGGATCGCCGCCCACGACGAACGGCGTGTTCACCGAGCCGAGCCACGCGGCTCCGAGGCTGAAGGTGTCAATCTGCGCGCGGCCCCCGTCGGTGCCGAGCACGCACGCGGGCATGCCTTTCGGCCCAGTGTGGCGCTCGTTGAGAATCTTCGTGACGTAGGACGTGACCGCCGGCGCGTCGTTGACGAAGCCCGTCGGCTCGGCGGGCAGGCGACCGGTCATGAAGCGTTTGTGGCCGCCGCCGTGATCCGCAAACGTGTGATGGCAAGAGCGGACGATGGTGTATTTGTCCGCGATCTTCGCCTGCATCGGGAACAGCTCGGAGATTTCGATGCCGGGGACGTTGGTCTTGATGGGCCGGAAGATGCCGCGGTAGTCGGAAGGCGCGTTCGGCTTCAGATCATAGGTCTCCATGTGCGGTGGGCCGCCGGGGAGCCAGACGAAGATGACCGAGGTGTCGCGGAGGTTCTTGCCAGACTGCTTGGCAATGGCGTTGAGGCGGAGCAAGTCGCTCAAGCCCAAACCTGTGGCAGCGAGCGCGCCCGCTTGCAAAAAACTGCGGCGGGAACTCACGGGACCAGGACAACGCGGCGGGTTCATGGCTTCAAATTCAGTTCAAGCCCGACGGCAGTCAACGGGGAAAATTCAGCGACCAACCCACCGGTTTGGCCTACGCCCCAATCTGCCGCTTGATGGCCTCGGCGATTTTCTCGGACCACTTGGCGAGCACGGCCATGTCCTTGCCCTCGATGAGCAGGCGGCATTTCGGCTCGGTGCCGGAGTAGCGCAGCAGCACGCGGCCGCCGCTGGGCTGCACTTCGGCCTCGGCTTCCTTCACGAGCGCGAGCACGCCGTCGAGCTGCTCGAAGGGTTTCTTCTCGCGGACCTTGATGTTGGAGACCTGCTTGGGGAAGCGCGTCCAGCAGCGCTTGAGCTTGGAGAGGTTCTCGCCCCGCGCCTTCATGATGCGCAGCACCTGCAACGCGGCGACGAGGCCGTCACCGGTGGTGGAGTAATCGCGGAAGATGAGGTGGCCGCTTTCCTCGCCGCCGAAGTTGTAGCCGCACTTGAGCATTTCATCGATCACGTTCTTGTCGCCGACGGCGGTGTAAATGATCTTGCCACCCGCTGCCTGCATGGCTGCGCCGAGGCCGGCGTTGCTCATCACGGTGGAGACCAGGGTTTTCTCCGCGAGCGTGCCTTGCGCCATCATGTCCAACGCGGCGATGGCCATGATGTCGTCGCCATCCAGCAGGATGCCCGTCTCGTCGCAAAGGATGACGCGGTCGGCGTCGCCGTCGTGGGCGATGCCGAGGTCGGCGCGGTATTCGCGAACCTTGGCGCATAGGTTCTGCGGGTGCATGGAGCCGCATTCCTTGTTGATGTTGGTGCCATCGGGCGTGTTGCCGAAGACGAAGATTTCCGCGCCGAGTTCGCGCAGGACGGCGGGGGTGGCCTTGTAGGAAGCGCCGTTGGCGCAGTCCACCACGATCCTCATGCCGTCGAGGGTCAGGCCCTTGGGAAAGCTGGCCTTGGCGAACTCGATGTAGCGGCCGAGGGCGTCGTCAATGCGGACGGCCTTGCCAATCTCCGTGGCGGACGGCCGAACGCTCTCGATGTTGCCGCTGAAGACCAGGCTTTCGATCTGCGCCTCGATGGGGTCGGGCAGCTTGAAGCCGTCCGCGCCGAAGAACTTGATGCCGTTGTCATCGTAGGGATTGTGTGACGCGGTGATGACGATGCCGGCGTCGCAGCGCAGCGAGCGCGTGGCGTAGGCGACACCGGGCGTGGGCAGCGGGCCGATGAAGAGCACGTCCACACCCATGCTGAGAATGCCGGAGCTGAGGGCGTTCTCGAGCATGTAGCCGGAGAGGCGGGTGTCCTTGCCGATGACGATGCGGTGCTTGCCGCGCGAGCGGGACTGGGACTCGAGGTTCTTGAAGACATGCGCGGCGGCGCGGCCGAGCTTGAGGGCCGTCTCCGCTGTGACTGGCTCCACGTTGGCGGTGCCGCGGACGCCGTCGGTGCCGAAGATTTTCTTGGGTGCGGTGCTCACGGAAAAGGGCTGCAGCCGGTCAGTCTAGATTCGCTGGCGTGACGCGGGCCTCGGTGTGGGAAACCTGCACCACCGCAATGCCAGCAGGCGAGTGAACCAGAATTTTTTTGTTCAGGCCGGTGGTGTCGTGCACGTCGGTGAGGTTGATGAAAACTTCGAGTTGCCGGGCGGTCAAGGCTTGAACCTCCGCAATCGGCCCGCGCACGGTCACGTCGATCGCGTTCGGCTCCACGCGGAAGGCGCGGAAGTCATTGGCGGACTGCATCACCGTGATGGACACGGACTTAATCTTGCGCGTCACCGCGCCCAGCCCCGGCTGGCCGGGGCGGGAGTTCGACTGCGCGCCGGCGATGGCGAACCAGATCATCGTCGCCAGCACGAGCGAGAAGAGCTTGAGCCAGAAATTCTGGAGGATGGCGTCGCGGGCGGACATTTACTTGGCCTCCGCTTTCTTCGGGACCGCGGCGGGCAAGGGAGCGCCGGACCCGGTGGCCTTGCCGGGGGCCGGCTCCGCCGCGGGGGCTTTCGCCGCACCGGTCAGTCTGATGTTTTCCGCGATCCAGAGGCGCAAGTTGTCCGCCCAGTTCCGCGTGCGGACGCGTTTGACGAAGATGGCAGTGAGGAAGGCGCGCAGTTCTTCGGCCGTCACGCCCCGCTTCAGCTCGCCGCGAAACGCATACGAAATCGCGCCCGTCTCCTCGGACACGGCGACCACCACTGCGTCCGTCTCCTCGCTCAGGCCGATCGCCGCGCGGTGGCGGGTGCCGAGCGACTTGTGCAAGTCCTGCCGCTGGGTCAGCGGGAAGATGCACGCGGCGCGGAGGATGCGGCCGTTCTTGAGGATGACGCCGCCGTCGTGGATCGCGTTGTTCGGGAAAAAAATCGTCTCCAGCATCTCGGGCGTCGCCTCGCAGTCCACCGCCACGCCGGACTCAACGGCTTCCGCGAGGTTAATGCTCTGTTCCATCGCCATGATGGCACCGATGCGCACGTCAGCGAGTCGCTCGACGGTTTCGATGATGACCTCGACGTCCTCGCGTTGCTCGCGCGCCGACATGATCAGCGATTGATTGCCCAGCTCGGCCAGCAGCCGGCGTAGCTCCGGCTGGAAGATCACCAGCACCGCGACCGCGCTGAACGCGGAGAATGTCGTCAGCAGCCAGCGCAAGACCGTCAGCTCCAACACGGTGGTGAGGAAGCTCAACGCGACGAACAACACCACCAGCCCCGTCACCACCGGCGCGCCCCGCGTGCCGCGGATGAAGTTGGCGGCGTAATAGATCCCCACCGCTAGGATGAGGATTTCCAACGCGGGTCGCCAGACCAGGCTGATGATTTCGAGTGCCACTGAGTTGGCGGGACTCTGCCGCAAATCGCCCGCGGAGAGAAGCAAGGAATCCGGATCAGTGCGGTCGGCCACCGGTTGCGGGACTCAACGCCTCCGCGACGCGCGCTGCGGCCACGGTTTCCCGCACGTCGTGCGCACGGAGGATTTGCACGCCGTCGCGCACCGCCAGCGCCGCGCAAGCCAGCGCGCCGGGCAGGCGCTCCGCCGGGCTGTCCGCGCCAGTGAGCTTGCCGAGGAAGGATTTCCGCGAGACGCCCAGCAGCAGGGGGCGGCCGTGGTGCGCGAAGCGAGGCAAGGCGCGGAGCAGCGCGAGGTTGTGCTCCAGCGTCTTGCCGAAGCCGATGCCCGGGTCCAACACGACCTGCTCGCGGCGCACGCCGAGCGTTTCCAGGTGCGCGAGCCGGTCGGCGAAGAACTCGTCCACGTCGCGAGTCACGTCGGCGTAAGTGGGATTCTGCTGCATGGTTTGCGGCGTGCCCTGCATGTGCATCGTCACGTAACCGGCGCGGAACTCGGCCACCACGCGTCCCATCGCGTCATCGGTGCGGTTGGCGGCGATGTCGTTGACGATGCTCGCGCCAGCCCGCAGCGCCGCCTCGGCGACCTCGGGCTTCTGCGTGTCGATCGACACGGGCACCTGCGATTGTGCCGCCAGCCGCTGGATGACCGGCACCACGCGACGAATTTCCTCCTCGGCGGAAACCGGAGTCGCCCCGGGCCGGGTGGACTCGCCGCCGATGTCGAGCAAGTCTGCGCCTTCACGAATCATCTGCGCCGCCCGGTCCAGCGCGGCCTCGACGGAAAGGAACTTGCCGCCGTCCGAAAACGAGTCGGGCGTGACGTTGAGCACGCC
>JBJTAU010000231.1:0-11838 GCA_046090965.1 Limisphaerales bacterium
ATGTCGTCCGAAGTCGGGCCGAGACCGCCGGTGGTGATGATGAAGTCGGCGCGGCCCAGCGCCTCGCGGACGGAGCGCTCGATGTCGGCGGCGGTATCCGCGACGGCGACTTGCCGGTTGACGACGTAGCCGAGGTCGGCGAGCTGGCGGCAGAGCCATTGCTGGTGCGTGTTGAGCACGCGCCCGAGCATCAGCTCGCTGCCGGTGTTGATGAGTTCGAGGGTCATGGGGTTCAGCGGTCAGCCTTCAGCGCTCAGCAATGGCTTGGTCTGGCTGAAGGTTGTTGGCCAGGAGCAACGCTCCGACTGGCACCGCGTCTTCACCAAGGCCCGCCAGCACGACGTGCGGGCCGGGAGCGAAGGCGGCCATCACGTAGCGTTGCAACGCCACAGCGACGGCGGCGCGCAACGGCTCGCCCACGAGGGACAGGCCCCCACCGAGCACGATCGCTTCCGGGTGCATCAACTGCGTGACGTGCGAGAGGCTGAAGGCGAGGTCATCGGCGACTTCGGCGAGGGTTTGCGCGGCGAGGGGGTCGCCTTGCGCCAGTGCGGGCACCAGCGTGCGGGCCTGGCCGGAAGTCAGGTTCGCCGTCAGACGGGCGAGTGCGCTTTGCGGTTCGCGGGCACAGGCGTCACGGATTTTTCGGTCCACGGCCCAGCCGGAGCAGCGTTCCTCGACGATGGTGCCCGAGCGGTCGAGCCGCACGTGGCCGATTTCCGCCTCACCGGGCCTCGCGCCGTGATAAATCCGTCCGTTCACGACCAACCCGCCCCCGACGCCGCTGCCGAGGGTCACGTAAAAGACGGGGTTGTGGCCGCGGCCCGCGCCGCGTTGGGCCTCGCCGAGTGCCGCAGTGTTCGCGTCGTTGTCCACGGCCACGGGCAGGCCGCTCAGCCCGCGCAGCCATTCGCCGAGAGGGACTTCCGACCAGCCTTCGATCTGGTGTGAGCAGCAGATTTGGCCGGTCGCGGAATCCACCGGCCCGCCGAAGCCGACGCCGATGGCCGTCGGCGGCGCGAGCGCCATCAGTTCCGGCAACGCGCTTTGAATCTGCTCGCGGATGCCTGCGCCGCCGCGGGTCTTATCCACGGTGAAGCGCCGCCGGGCCGTGATACGCGCGTCGGCGTCGCCCGCGACGAGCTGAAGCTTGGTGCCACCGATTTCGATGCCCAGGAAGGTGCGTTGCACAGCGGGATTTCAGCGGCGGAGCGGAGGGAATGCACGGAGAAAAACCGGGGCGTTGGCGGGGCGCGCCGGTCCACCACTTGCGCGATGTCCGTAGTCACCACCATCCGGGCGGGTGTGAACTGGTTTCATTCCGGAGGAAGCCTCCCGCAGCTCCTGAGTCGACCGGCCAACGACGCGCCAGAAGAGGCTGTTCACCCGGAAAAAACAGTGTTCATCCGCGTTCGGCTGTGGTTTAACTGCCGCCTCTGAGCTGACCAGACCATGAAACCGTTACTCCGCCGTTACTGCATCCTCCTCGCGTTGCTGATCCACTGGGTGCCCCAAATGCATGCTCAGGTCGCCCCGCAGCGCGTCCAGCAGATTGACATTCGCCATGTCGGCCCCGCCGCCACGAGCGACGAGCTCATCCGCGCCAACATCCGCGTCAAGGTGGGTGACGCGCTGGTCAAGACCAACGTGGATGACGACGTGCGAAACCTCTACAACACGGGCTATTTCTACAACATCCGCGTGGCCGAGGAGCGGACGGACGGTGGCGTGAAGCTGATCTATGTGGTGCAGGGCAAGCCGTTGCTGACGGACATCAAGTTCACCGGCAACACCAAGTTCAGCACGTCCAAGCTCACGAAGAAGCTCACCTCGAAGATTGGCCAACCGCTCGACGAACGGAAGCTGTTCGCCGATGCGCAGGAGATGCAGAAGAGCTACCAGAAATCCGGCTACCAGCGGACCAAGGTCGAATACAAGTTGAGCATCAACGAGAACGCCGGCCGCGGCACCGTGACCTTCGAGGTCACCGAGGCGCCGAAGGTCAGGGTGGTGGACATCCAGTTCGTCGGTGCGACGGCCTTCCCGGAGAAGAAGCTGGCCAAGCAGTTGAAGACCAAGGAGCACTGGATGTTCTCCTGGCTCACCGGCACGGACAAGTTCAAGGACGACCAGTTCGACGACGACAAGGAGAAGCTCGCCGAGTTCTACCGCAACGAGGGCTACCTCGACTTCGAGATCAAGAGCGTGGACTTCGAGTATCCCAAGCCCAACGCGCTCGTCATCAAGTTCCAACTCTTCGAGGGCAAGCAATACAAGGTCGGAGCCGTCGCCGTGAAGGGCAACACCCTCTTCCCCGCGGCGGAGGTGGAAAAGGGGATCAAGATGTCCGCCGGCCAGACCTTCACGCCGGAGGGCCAGCGCAAGGACGTGGATACCATCCGCGATTTCTATGGCTCCAAGGGCTACATCGACGCCCGCGTCAAGGCCGTCCGCACGCCCAACACCGAGACGGGCAACATGGATGTGACCTATCAGGTAGACGAGAAGGACAAGGCCTTCGTCGAGAAGATCGAGATCAAGGGCAACGTGAAGACCAAGGACAAGGTCATCCGCCGCGAACTAGCCATCTCCCCCGGCGAGACCTTCGACATGGTCCGCGTGAAACTCTCCAAGCAGCGGCTCGAAAACCTGAACTACTTCGAGAAGGTTGACGCGCAACCCGAGCCGACCGACGTGCCCAACCGCAAGAACCTCGTCGTCGCCGTCGAGGAGAAGAACACCGGCAACATGAGCGTCGGCGCGGGCTTCAGCTCGGTGGAAAGCGTCGTCGGCTTCGTCGAGGTGAGCCAGGGCAACTTCGACCTGATGAAGCCTCCCTACTTCACCGGTGGCGGCCAGAAGATGCGCCTGCGCGCCAGCTACGGCTCGCGGCGGCAGGACTACCTGTTGAGCTTCACCGAGCCGTGGTTCCTCGACCGCAAGCTCGCGTTCGGCGTGGACCTCTACCACCGCAACACCAGCTTCCAAAGCTCGCTGTATGACGAGGTGCAGTCCGGCATGCGCCTGAGCCTGGAGCGCGCGCTCTGGAGCGACTTCGTGCGCGGCAATGTCAGCTACACCATCGAGAATGTCGGCATCAAGAACGTGGACCCCGCCGCCTCGCCAGAGCTAAAGGCCGAGGCCGGCACCCAGATTGTTTCCAAGCTCGGTGCGGGCATCGTCTATGACGCGCGCAAGGGCGGGCTGGTCCCCACGGGCGGCCAGCGCGTCGAGTTCATCTCCGAGCTGGCCGGTGGGCCGATCGGTGGCGAGGCGGATTTTTACCGGTTCGAGCTGCGCGGCTCGCAATACTACCCCGGCTTCTGGGAAGGGCAGAACTGGGAGCTTCTCGGCCGCATCGGCTCGATCCAAGCCTACAACGGTGACCGGGTGACGCTCTTCAACCGCTACTTCCTCGGCGGCCCGCGCTCCCTGCGCGGTTTCAGGTATTCGCACGTCGCGCCGGTGGATTCGCTCAACGAGCCCTTCGGCGGCAGCACCTACTGGCTCGGCTCGGTGGAATACAACATCCCCATCGTTGACCGCCTGCGCTTCGCGTTGTTCTATGACATCGGCAATGTCTACAGCAGCTCCTTCAGCATCAATCCGAACTCCTCGCGCGGCGAGCGCCTCTACAACGACAACGTCGGGGCTGGCTTCCGCATCAACATCCCCAACCTCGGTCCGCTGCGCCTGGACTACGGCATCCCCATTACCGCCGACCGCAACCAAAACAAGAGCGGCCGGTTCAACTTCGACGTGGGCTTCACCCGCGACTTCTGAGCGGCAGTGAGCCCGCCGGATCAAATGCCAGCTTTCCTCAACCGCTGATCGCTTCACCTTCGAACCGCGCCTCCGCATTCTCGCTTCCGATTTGCCAACGCTTTCCTAACCAACCTGCCCATGAAACCACTTTCACTCCTCGTTCTCGCCGCCTTGATCCTCGCCCTCGTGACCGACGGCCAGTCTGCCGACCGGCCCACGCCCGCCGCCGGGAGTATCGCCGTCGTGGACCTCAAGAAAATCTTCGACGGCTATTGGAAGACCAAGCAGGCCGACCTCAACTTGAAGGAGCGCGCCGCCGAGCTGGACAAGAAGCGGAAGGACATGATCACCGACCATCAAAAGGCCGAGGCCGAATACAAAAAACTCGTCGAAAGCGCCAGCGACTCCGCCGTGTCCTTGGAGGAGCGTGACAAACGCAAGAAGTCCGCCGAGACCAAACTCCGTGAGTTGCAGGAGATTGAGCAGAGCATCGGCCAGTTCGACCGCAGCGCCCGCGCCCAACTCGGCGAGTCCCAGCGCAACATGCGGGACAAGATCGTCACCGAGATTCGTGAAATCGTGAACAAGAAGGCGCGGTCCGTCGGCTACAGCGCGGTGCTGGACAGCGCCGCCGAGAGCGCGGTTGGCACGCCCATCGTCCTCTTCAACGCCAGCCTGCCCGACCTCACCGAGGAGATCCTCTCCCAGCTCCACGCCACCGCTCCGGCGGGCGCACTCGCGACGCCCGCCCCCGCACCGGCCAATCAGAAGTAGTCCGGGCCGGTTGCTTTCCGCTGTTCCCTTCGGGTGGGGATTCCGTTGACGCCCCGATTTCGTTGCCGCCACCATGCGTTTGCAGCGCTCGCATGGTCCACGCCACCCAAACTCATTCTCCCGATCCCGGCTCGCCAAAACGAGTTGGTCCGCTGCTTGGCGCGCTGGGCTTCCTCTCGCGCAAGACGCCTTACTTCCGCGGCAAGTGGCGCGTCACCGGCTTCATCTTCCAGCGCTGGCTGCACGCGTCGCGCAAGCAGCAGGTGATCAAGCTCGCGCGCGGGATGCGCATCAACTGCAAGCTCTGGGACGAGGTGTAAAACGCCATCTGGTGGAACGGCCCCAATTACGAGCGCAAGGAGTCCAAGTTCATCCGCCGTTACCTCAAGGCTGGCATGGTCTTCTTCGATGTCGGCTCCAACGTCGGCTATTACACCCTGCTCGCCGCGCCCCTCGTCGGGCAGCACGGCAAGGTCCACGCCTTCGAGCCGGTCTCCGTGCAGCACGCGGACCTGCGCGCCAACCTTGAGCGCAACCAACTGCAAAACGTCGTCCCCGAGCGGCTCATCGTCACCGACCGCGCCGGCACCATGGAGATCAACCTCGGGGCCGAGGACAATGCCGGCACCGCCTCGGTGAACCTGGTCTATCGCGAGAACCACTCCACCGAGCGCGTGGATTGCACCACGCTCGACGCCTACCTGCACGCGCGCGGCATCACGCGGCTGGACGTGCTCAAGATTGATGTCGAAGGACACGAGCCGTTCGTCCTGCATGGCATGACCGACACGCTGCGCACGCTGCGCCCGCTCCTCTTGGTCGAGGTGCGCGGTGACATGCTGGAGGAGGTGGGGTCCAGCCGAGAGGCGCTGTTCGGGCAGATCGCCGCACACGGCTACTTCCCCTACGCCCTCACGCGCGGCGGCTGGCCGCGCCCGATGCGCATCCCGGTGGACGGCAACCTCGTCGTCTTCAGCCCCGACGACCGGCTCCACGAGAAGCACCGGCCCTTCGCCCGACTGCGCCGGCGAAAGAAAGCGGATTGAACGCCGACGTTCGCCGCTTCACTCTCCCGCCGATGTCCTTGGTCCAGCGTCTGAAAATCGAAGCGGAAGACACGCTCCGCTACAGCAACCCCGTCCGCGCCGTTCGCTGCGAAGTCGAGTTGCTCAAGGACCAATCCCCGTCCGCCAGCGACCCGCAGGCCATCGCTCGCAGCATCGTTAAGCTCTGCGCCGCCGCACGGCTCGCCGCCAGCCAGAACCAACTCCTGAAGGTGGAAGCTCGCATCGCCGAGCGCGTGAAACTGCTCGGCAACCGCCCCGTGGACTTCGCCGAGTTCGAGCCGTCCTCGATGAAGAAGCGGGTGATTGACTACTTCGTCCCGCTGAAACCCTACGTCAGCGAGCGCGAAAAGGGCGTCTGCTACATCGCCTTCGAGCACCGCTGGGCGCGCTTCCTCCACCACTACCGCGCGCAACTCGAAGCCTTTGCCCGGCGCTACCTGCTCATCGTCCATCCCGTCTGGGCCACGCCTCACGGCCTCATCAACTACTACCTCCCCAGCATCTGGCCCGGCGACGATCCGGTCTTCGCCTGTGTCAGCGACCCGCACGATCTCGACACCCTTCCGCGCCAGTCGCCCCGCCACGTTGTCATCCCGCGCTACTGCTCGCACTGGGTGAACCCGGCGGTCTATCCACAGGTGCCGTTCGAGAAGAAGGACCTCGACATCGTGATGCTGGCGAACTTCGGCAAATACACACGCCACTTCGCCCTCTTCAAGGCGCTGCGCGACATGCCGCGTTCGGTGAAAGTTGTCTGCATCGGCCAGCACAACGACAAGCGCACACGCGAAGTCTTGCTCGCCGAGGCCGACCCCTACGGCGTGGCCGACCGCTTCGAGCTGAAGGAAAACGCGCCCGACTCCGTGGTCTTCGACTGCATGGCCCGCGCGAAAGTGAACCTCATCATGTCCAAGCGCGAAGGCTCCTGCATCGCCATCGTCGAGGCCATGTTCGCCAACACGCCCTCCGGAATGTTCCAGGACGCCGAGGTCGGCTCGCGCGTCTTCATCAACGAGCACACCGGCCGCTTCCTCACCGACGACCACCTCGGCGCGCAGCTCATGGACTTCATCGCGAACGCGGGAAAGTATTCGCCGCGGAAGTGGATGATGGAACAGAAGCACGACTGCCACGGCAGCAGCGCCGTGATGAACGAGGTCATCAAACAGGAGATGCTCAAACAAGGCCAAGCTTGGACCACCGATCTCTGCCCCCTTCACTGGCGGCCCGACCCGCAACTCCTCCGTGCCGAGGACCGCACGTTGATGCAGGCGACCTACGACGACATTCGCAAAAACGTGGGCATTGAGATTGAACCGATGCGGAAAGTTTGATCCCGATCCCGATGCGCTCACCTGCTCCTCGTTCCCGAAATAGGGCAAGGCCCCTAGTCCAAACACGATCTGTCCGGTTGCTCAGAATAGTTTCCCATGAAAGTCACCCTTAACTGGCTCAAGCAATACGTTGATTTCAACTGGTCGCCCGAGGAACTCGCGGAGCGGCTCACCATGCTCGGCCTCGAAGTCGAGGGCGTGCAGCGGCTCGGCGGCGAGTTCGAGGGGGTCGTCGTCGGGCAGGTGCTCGCTAAGGACAAGGTCGCCGGCTCGGACAAGCTCTCCGTCAACCGCGTCCACGACGGCACCGGCGAGCGCACCATCATCTGCGGCGCGCCGAATCATCAGCCGGGCGACAAGGTTGCGCTCATCCTGCCGAACTTCGCGCTGCCGCTGAAGCCGGGCGAGAAGGAGCCGTTCGTCATCAAGGAACGCAAGGTCTTCGGCGTCGTGAGCCAGGGTATGCTGTGCTCGAAGAAGGAACTCGGCCTTGGCGAAGATGGCGAGGGCATCATCATCCTGCCGCCAGATGCGAAGGTCGGCCAGCCGTTCTCCGAGCATCTCGGCCGCGCGGGCAGCGACGTGGTGTATGACCTCGAAGTCACGCCGAACCGGCCTGACCTGAACAGTGTCATCGGCATCGCGCGGGAGATTGCGGCGGCGACGGGGAACAAGCTGCGAATTCCGGAATGCGAATTGCGGAATGCGGAATGTGGAATCCAAGGCCTCGTCGCCGTCCGGCTTGATGAACCTGAGCTTTGCCCGCGTTACACGGCGCGCGTCGTGATGGGCGTGAAGGTGGGGCCGAGCCCGGATTGGCTGCGGCAGACGTTGGAGAAGGTCGGCATCCGCAGCATCAGCAACATCGTGGACGTGACCAACTATGTGATGCTCGAAACCGGCCAGCCGCTGCACGCGTTCGATTACCATCTCATTGCGAAAGGCGCGGACGGCAAGCCTACCATCGTCGTCCGTCGCGCGGCTGCGGAAGAGAAGTTCAAGACGCTCGACAATCAAGAGCGCACGCTCACGCCCGACATGCTGCTCATCGCTGACGAGCAGAAGGGCATCGCGCTCGCGGGCGTGATGGGCGGTGCGAACACCGAGATTCGCGAGGACACGCGCGACGTGCTCATCGAAAGCGCCTACTTCGCGCCCACGAACATCCGCCGGACCAGCAAGGCGCTCGGCCTCCGCAGCGAGTCGAGTTACCGCTTCGAGCGCGGCTGTGACGTGGGCACCGCGGACTACGCGAGCCAACGCGCGGCGCAGCTCATACTCGAAACGGCTGGCGGGAAGTTGGCCGAAGGCTTGGTGGACGCGTATCCGCAGCCGGCGAAGTCGAAGGAAATTTCACTCCGGTTTGCCAAGACGGATGCCTTGCTCGGCGTCGCCATCGCGCCGGCACAGCAGGTCAAACTCCTCACGAGCCTCGGCTTGGGCCAATCGCCAATCGCCGATAGCCCATCAGCAACCTTCTCCATCCCGACATTCCGCGTGGACCTCAAGCGCGAGGTGGACCTCATCGAGGAAATCGCGCGGCTGCACGGCGTGGACAAGATTCCCAGCACGGCTCCACGCGGCGCGGTCGGCGCGCATCCGTTCGACGCGTTATATGACGAGATCGCCGCTGTGCGACGCTTGCTCACCGGCCTCGGGCTGAACGAGGCGCAGGGGCAGACGTTGATTGGAAAGTCGGAAGTCAGAAGTCAGAAGTCAGAAGAAATCGTCGCGCTGGCGAACCCCTTGAGTTCCGACATGGACGTGCTGCGGCCATCGCTGCTGCCGGGATTGATTCACTCGCTGCGGCACAACTTGAACCGCAAGAACAACGACGTGGCGCTGTTCGAGATTGGCCGCGTGTTCACCAACGTGAACGGGCAGACGAAGGAAGAACGCCGCGTCGCCATTGCCCTGACTGGCCAGCGTGCGCTGGCCTTCTGGAGCGGCGACGACCGCGACGCGAAGTTCGACGCGATGGACCTGAAGGGTCTCGTCGAGGACGTGCTGGAGCACTTCGGCCTGCGCGGCGTGATGTTCGGCAAGCGTGCCGAGCCGAATGCGCTCTTCCTCGAATCCGCCGCCGTCACGCACGGCGGGAAAGTTCAGCTCGGCGAACTCGGCCAACTCCTGCCCGTGCTCGCGAAGCAATACGACTTGCGCGATGCGGTGTTCCTCGCGGAGCTGCGGCTCGATGAACTCCTCGCGCGCGGCAACCGTAGTAAGTCCTTTAAGCCACTGCCCCAATTCCCCGCGAGCCGCCGCGACGTGGCGATGCTCGTGCCAGAGGCCACGACGCACGACGCCGTGTTGCAAGCCGTGAAACAGGCCAAGCCCGCGAATCTGGAGACCGTGGAGCTGTTCGACATCTTCCGTGGCAAGAACGTCCCCGCCGGCCAGAAGAGTCTCGCCTACGCATTCACCTACCGCGCCACCGACAAGACGCTGACGGACGCCGACGTGAACGCCGCGCACGCGAAGGCCGTGGATGCGCTGAAGCAGAAGCTGCAGGCGACGGTGCGCGAGTGACGCGCGCAGCCTGGCCGGTCAGCCCACGCTGTGTGAGAGGGCGCGTGAGTTACGGAACGTAGTTTTCGTTCGCCCGGGTCTTGAACCAGATGGCGTCGCTCGCGCTGGCGGTGACGGGAACATCGATGCTGGCCGACAAGGTCGTCTGATTCCAGCGGTGGTTCTCCACATGGCCATCCGCGAAGCTGAGGGTGGTGGCTTTGGCGTGCGTCGCGGCCGGTCGGTTGTTGAACGACAGGTTTCCGGCGTTTCCCGTGGCGTCGATTGTCGCGGTGATCACGCCATCATCAATGCTGGTGGGGTCTTCCTGCGTGAAGACGAAGTTTTCGGAAGGCTTGCGAATGTCGGTGGCCCGGCGGAAGACGTAGTTGGGTCCGAGGGATCCCAAGACTGGGTTGCCAAACGCGGACCCCCCGTTCATGTAAACGTTCATGGTGATGCTGCGAACGTAGCTCTCCCCGGTCACCGGGGCCGGCATGCCGGGCTGCACATACTTATCGGCGGGGCATTTCAGGAGCTTGGCATTGCGGGAAAAATAGGAGCCCATGATCGCCTGCGTGTAATAATTTGCGTTGGTGACACTGTCCGACTGGAAGTTCGCGCCGAGCTTCATCCAACCCGCGCACCAGGTGAGGCCAATATTGGCGAGCGGTGGCCAGTTGGTGTTGATCGCCAAGCGAGAATCGAAATCGTCGTAATACAGATTCCACGCGAGCTGGATTTGCTTGTGATTGCTGCCACAGGCGGCTGCGGCCGCCTTGGCCTTGGCTTTGCCCAGCGCGGGCAAGAGCATGCCGGCTAGAATTGCGATGATGGCAATAACCACCAGCAGCTCAATCAGCGTAAAACCGAGCGCGACCATACCTCCGCAACGGTTCGGACGGGCACTACGTGATCTAGGAAACATGTTTAACATTGAGCGAATTCTAACCGGCACGGCATAGCGCACAATTGAAAACGCTCGCGCCGCTCAGGCCAGCGCCTTCCGAATTACCTCCCCGCGCACGCCGGTGATGCGTTGCTCCAAGCCTTGATAGAAATACGTGAGCCGCTCGTGGTCGAGGCCCATGAGGTGCAGGATGGTCGCGTGTAGATCGGAGACGTGGTGGCGTTCCTCGACGGCCTCGAAGCCCAGTTCGTCCGTTGCGCCGATGGCCTGGCCGCCTTTCACGCCTGCGCCCGCGAGCCACATGGAGAAGCCGTGCCAGTTGTGGTCGCGGCCCGGCTTGCCGACGCCTTCGCTCGTGGGCGTGCGGCCAAACTCGCCGCCCCACACGAGCAGCGTCTCGTCCCACAGGCCGGTGCGCTTGAGGTCGGCAATGAGCGCGGCGATGGGCCGGTCCGTTTCGCCCGCGTGGAGCGTGTGGTTCTTGATGCAATCGCTGTGGCCGTCCCAGGTGTCTTCGAGATGGCCGCCGCCGGAGTAGAGCTGCACGAAGCGCACGCCCTTCTCGACGAGCCGGCGCGCGACGAGACACTTCGCCCCGAAGTCGGCGGTGAGCGGATGGTCGAGGCCATAGAGTTCGCGCGTCGCGGCGGGTTCGTCCTTCAAGTCCACTACGCCCGCCGCGCTGGTCTGCATCTGATAGGCGAGTTCGTAGGAGAGAATGCGCGCGGCCAGTTCGGATTCCTGCGGGCGTTCGCGGCGATGCTGCTCGTTCAACTCCGCGAGCAAATCGAGTGAGCGGCGTTGCGCGCGCGGGCTGACGCCTTCGGGCGTGGCGAGGTCGAGGAGAGGATTGCCCTTGCTGCGGAAAAGCGTGCCCTGATACGCGGCGGGCATGTAGCCGGCAGTCCAGTTCGACGCGCTGCCGATGGGGCCACCGCGCGGGTCGGTCATCACCACGAAGCTCGGCAGCGCGGCGTTCATGGTGCCGAGGCCGTAGCTCAACCACGCGCCGAGGCTGGGCCGGCCGATGAAGATGCTGCCGGTGTTCATCTGGAGGCAGCCGGACGCGTGCGCCGCGGTGTCCGTGTAGAGCGAGCGCAACACGCAGAGGTCATCAGCGAACTTCGCCGTGTGCGGGAAGAGGCTGCTGATGGGCAAGCCGCTTTGCCCGTGCGACCGGAACTCAAACGGCGACTGCATCAAGTAGCCCACCGGCCGACCGTTCGAGCCGACGGCCTTGACCTTGCCGGCGTAAGGCTGGCCGTGGTGTTTCGCCAACTCGGGCTTGGGGTCGAACGTGTCCACCTGACTCGGCGCACCGTTCATGAAGAGGAAGATGACGTGTTTGGCCTTAGTCGGAAAATGCGGTGCGCCGAGTCAGGTGGACACGTTCGACCCCAAGCCCGAGTTGGCGAAACACCACGGCCAGCCTTACGCCGGCAAGGTCAAGGCCGTCGGCTCGAACGGTCGGCCGGTGGGC
>JBJTAU010000232.1:0-11055 GCA_046090965.1 Limisphaerales bacterium
CCCCAGCACCCCGGCAGCGAAGGCCGGGGCGGCAACCGGGACGCCCATGGCTCCCACCATGCAGATGGCTGCGGGCGCCTCCGCTGGGACTTGGAGCGCCGCTCAAGGCTTCGCCTCTCCGCAGGCCGCGAACCGGAAGCCCTTGGACACTTGGGAAAAATATGCGCAGATGCTTCTGCTGGCCAATGAGATGAGCTTCGTGGACTAACCGCAGCTGCCCCTGAATTCGCCGAAGGCCGCCTCCGGGCGGCCTTCGTGCTTTTGGGTTCGCGCTTGGAAATCCGCTGCAACTCCGCTTTCCTTATCTGCGTCCAAAGCACCACCATGTCCGCGGCCCGATCAGCCTTGTTCATTGTCCTCGTCCTCTGCACGGCCCCAGTCCTTCCTGCCGCCCCTGTGGACTTCGCGCGCGAGGTGTTGCCCATCCTCCCGCGCGCCTGCTTCGAATGCCACGACGCCAAGCTTGCCACGGGCACGCTTCGCCTCGATTCCCAGGCCGAAGCTTTCAAGAAACCCGGCACCATCGTTTCCGGTCAGCCTGCGCAGAGCGAATTGCTCCGCCGCATCACGCTTCCCAAGGGTCACGACGATGTGATGCCCAGTCGAGGCGAGCCGCTCCCGAAATCGCAGATCGACCTCATCCGCGCGTGGATTGAGCAAGGGGCCGTCTGGCCTGAAGGCGTGCAGGCCGCGAAGCACTGGGCCTACGTGACACCGGTTCGTCCGGCGCTTCCAGGAATCGGCAATCGGCAGTCGGCAGTGGGCAATCCAATCGACGCCTTCATTCTTGCCCGCCTCGCGAAGGAAAATCTGTCGCCTTCGCCAGAAGCCCCGCCCGCCACGCTCATTCGTCGCCTCTACCTCGACCTCACCGGCCTTCCGCCCTCGCCCGCTCAAGTGGACGCCTTCCTCCGCGATTGCGCGTCGACCGGCAGTGATTCCGTATTCCGCATTCCGCATTCCGCATTGGACCGCCTCGTGGACCGACTTCTCGGCTCCCCGCAATTCGGCGTGCGTTGGGCGCGCCCGTGGCTCGACTACGCTCGCTACGCCGACTCCCACGGCTTCCAACGCGATGACTTCCGCGACCTCTGGCCGTATCGCGACTGGGTCGTCAACGCGCTCAACGCCGACATGCCGTTCACGCAATTCACCATCGAGCAACTCGCCGGCGATCTGCTGCCGAACGCCACCGAGTCGCAGCGCGTCGCCACCGGCTTCAACCGCAGCGCGCCCACGAACGTCGAGGCCGGCACCGATCCCGAGGAGACGCGCGTGAACCAGATCCACGACCGCGGCAACACGCTCGGCATGATCTGGCTTGGTGCGACGCTCGAATGCGCCCAGTGCCACGACCACAAATACGATCCCTTCACGATGCGCGACTACTACGGCCTCTTCGCGTTCTTCAATAACACCGAACTGGAGGCCGACCGCACTAACCCGAAGGTTCCCGGCTCCATTCAATTTCGCGGCCCCACGATGGAACTTGCCGACGCCGTGTCCTCCGGCGAACGCACCGCAATTCTCGCGCGCCTCGTGACGGTGACGAATCAACTCGCGGCGTTGGGCAAAACTGCCGCCGCGAGCCAGCCCGAGTGGGAGCGCACTCTCTCTCAAGCCGCCGCACAAGCCCCACAGGAACATGTGCTGGACATCGCGGACTTCGACTCCACCGGCGGCGCGACTCACGAACTGCTGCCCGACAAATCCGTCCTCATCAGCGGCGAGCCTGCGCCCGACAAGGACACCTACCTCATCGAAGTCCGCACCACGCTCACCAGCATCCGCGCGCTCAAGCTGGAAGCGCTCACGCACGATTCCCTCCCCGGCAAAGGCCCCGGCCGAGGCGACGCCACGCGCCCGAACTTCGTGCTGAACAACCTCACCGTCACCGCCGCGCCCGCCGATTCTTCCGCGCCCGCCGTCGCGCCTGCCAAGAAAACCGCGAAGTCCGCAAAGGCCAAAGGCACCGCGAACAGCGGTGCACCGGAAGTTCAATTCGCCAAAGCCACCGCGTCCTTCTCGCAGGCCAATTTCCCCGTCGCCAACTTGCTCAAGACCGGCAATGACGCCCGCACCGGCGGCTGGGCCATCAACCCCAAGTTCCACGAGCCACACTGGGCGTTGCTGGAAACCGCCGCGCCGCTCGGCTTCCCCGGCGGCACCGTGCTGCGATTCAAGCTGGAGCAAAACTACGGCGGCGGCCGCACCATCGGCCGCGTGCGCCTGAGCGCATTGACCGGCGGAGTGGGCGGAGCCGCGCTCCCCGCTGAAGTCGCCGATGCGCTGAAAATTCCCGGCCCCCAGCGCACTGCCGCGCAGACGAAGGCCATCGCGGACTTCCACCTGAAATCCTTGCCCGAGCACGCGCGTCTCGACGCCGAGCGCAACCGTCTCGAAGCCGACCTCCGGAAGATGAAGGCCCCCACCACGCTCGTCATGCGCGAGAACACGCCGCGCCCGAGCAGCGTGTTCATGCGTTGCGAGTTCCGCACGCCGGGAGAAAAAATTGAGCCGCACACGCCCGCGGTGCTGCATTCCCCGAGTTCCACTTCAACTCCCACGCGCCTTGATCTCGCCCGCTGGCTCGTCAGTCGTGAGAACCCCCTCGTCGCTCGCGTCACGGTAAATCGTCTCTGGGCCGAACTCTTCGGCCACGGCCTCGTCACCACGCCAGAGGACTTCGGTGTCAAAGGCGAGTTGCCCACACACCCGGAGTTGCTCGACTGGCTAGCCGTCGAGTTTATGGACAACGGCTGGTCCATGAAGAAGCTCCTCAAGACCATCGTGACGAGCGCCGCCTACCGCCAGTCCTCGCGCATCACGCCCGACCTCTTCGCCCGCGATGACCAAAATCTCCTCTACGCGCGCGGCCCGCGCCATCGCCTCGACGCCGAGATGATTCGCGACAACGCGCTCGCCATTGCCGGTCTGCTGAACCCGAAGCTCGGTGGCCCGCCCATCCACCCGTTTCAGCCCGACGGCCTGTGGGTGAAAGTTGGCGGCCAGCGTTACGACTACGTGGTCAGCCCCGGCGACGAGAAACACCGCCGCGGCCTCTACGTCATCTGGAAACGCGGCGCGCCCTACCCGAGCTTTGTTAACTTCGATGCGAACTCCCGCCTCGCGTGCCGCGTGAAGCGCCCGCGCTCGAACACGCCCCTCCAAGCGCTCACGCTGATGAATGACCCCGTCTATGTGGAAGCCGCGATGGCCTTTGCCAAACGCGTGCTGGTCGAGAAGACCACTGCGAGCGACCGCCTCTTTCATGCCTTCAGCCTGGCGACCGCCCGCGCCCCGCGTCCCGAGGAACTCGCCAGACTCAGCCAGTTGCTGGAGTCGTCCCGCGCGAAGGACGCGAAGTCGGCGAAGGAATTTGTCGGCAAGTTCGAGCTGCCTGCCGGCGTGACGGCTGAGGACTTCGCGGCTTGGTATTCTGTCGCCGCTGCGTTGTTAAACCTCGACGAGACGATTTCAAAAGGATAACTCCGGATGATACACGACCGCTTCTCGACGCCGGCCCCGCAGGGGCCAAACATGAATAGCCGTGGGTGGAACCCACGGTGAACGAACAAATGCGACGCAACCCCGCAGGGGTTGAACTAAATCACCATCCCACCCGATGGCCACCTACGCTCAAATCATCTACCACATCGTATTCTCGACGAAGCACCGCGGGCGGGTTCTGACGCCGGCCCGGCGCGATGATTTGTTTCGCTACATCTGGGGCATCATCAAGAACAAGCAGGGCTACCTCTATCGCATCGGCGGCGTGGAAGACCACGTTCACATTCTGTCGAGCCTGCACCCGACGGTGGCACTGGCGGACTTTGTGAAGACCATCAAGGTGGCGAGCGCACTGTGGATAAAGGAGGAACGCGTGTTCCCCGAGTTCGGTCACTGGCAGGACGGCTACGGAGCGTTCACACACTCAATCCGCGAGAAGGACGCGTTGATTGACTACATCAAAGGACAAATTGAGCACCACCGCCACGAGTCTTTCGTGGACGAATACAAACGGCTGCTGACCGAGGCGGGAGTTAAGTTCGATGAGAAGCATTGGGACTGAAACACAGGCGGTTCGACCCCTGCGGGGTCGCGTCGCTAATCGCGGTGCTACCGTGGGTTTCACCCACGGCTACTCATGTTGTTCGCCTCCGGCGAACGCAGGCGCGGATGTCGTGCTGGCTCCCGTCGGCTCGACTGTCCGGTTCCTTTCGTCATTCGGCCTTCGACATTCGTCATTTACTCCCACCATGCACTACCGATTACTCGCTGCCATCGCCCTCTCCATCCTGGTGCCCGCCGCCATCGCCCAGACGAAATCAAAGCCCGCCTTCCAATACAGCTCCGGCGACAGCATCCGCGTGAGCATCCCCACGGCGGACGAGCCGCGCGTGAAGGAGTTCGGACCCGCGTCGCTCAAGCTCGCCGGAAAGTATCTTGAAGACGGCGCGCTGACTTGGGTGCGCGAAAAGTCCTGCGTGAACTGCCACACCACCGGCCCTTACATGGCCGAGCGCACGGCGTGGACGAAGCAGTTCGGCCCGGCTAGCACGGAGGTGCTCGACGACTTCGTGAAGACCGTGCCGAAGGAAATCAAGCCGGTGAAGGAAACTGAAACGCGCGGCCACAAGCATTACCCCAGCACCTTCTACAGCGTGTGGCGCAGCCTCGGGCTGGCGGAATGGGACAAGAACACCACCGGCAAACTCTCCGAGCCCACCGAGCGTTCGCTCCGCGATCTCTTAGAGCGGCAGTCGGAGAACGGCGCGTTCGTGAGCCACGGCGAGGTGGAGATCCCGCACATCACGACCGACTTTGAGCTTTCGCTGCAAACCGCGCGTGCCATCACCGCCGCGCCGGGTTGGCTGGCGGGCTTGAAGGATGACGCGTTGAAGACCCGCGTGGCGAAGCTGAAGGATTACCTCCGCAGCGGCGCACCGAAGAACGACTTCGACCGCGTGCTGAAGCTACAACTCGCGCACTACTTGCCTGAGCTCGTCCCGCCCGCCGAGCGCGACGCCGCATTGAAACTCCTCTCGTCGAAGCAGCATGCCGACGGCGGCTGGTGCGTGCGCGACTTCTCGGCGCTCAACGACTGGCACTTTGAAATCAGCGATACCGTCCGCAAACTTGTCACCGGCCTGCCCGACGCCGCGAACCCGGAGAGTGACGCCTACATGACCGCGCTCGCCGTCGTGCTGCTGCGCCAGAGCAACGTCCCGACCTCCGACCCGCGCGTGCAACGCGGCCTCTCGTGGTTGCGCCGCGAGCAGCGCGAGACTGGCCGCTGGTGGATGCAGTCGCTCTATCGCGGCAATTATTACTACATCACCTACATTGCCACCGTGGAGGCGCTGAAGGCATTTGACCTGTGTGGGGAACTGACGGTGGCGACGAAGAACTAAGCGCGTTGGCACAATGCCTCAAACCGACATGCAACCCCGCGTCGCCCACCTCGACCTGCTGCAACGCCGCGCGTTCTTCCAGCGTGCGGGCCTCGGCTTCGGTTCGCTCGCGCTCGCGTCGCTGCTGCGCGGCTCGGCCAGTGCTGCCCCCGCTGCCTCGCTCGCTTCGCGTCATCCAATGTTCGCGCCACGCGCGAAGCGGGTGATTTTCCTGCACATGATCGGCGCGCCGTCGCAGCTCGACATGTTCGACTTCAAGCCCGAGCTGGTGAAGCGCGACGGTGAGGATTGCCCAGAGTCGCTGCTGAAGGGTCGGCGGTTCGCGTTCATCGGCGGGAAGATGCAGCTCGCGGGGACGAAGTTTAAGTTCGCGAGGCATGGGCGCAGCGGGCAGGAAATCTCCGAGACGCTTCCGCACTTGTCGAAGGTTGCCGACGACATCGCCATCGTGAAGACCTTGCACACGGAGGAAATCAACCACGCGCCGGCGCAGATGTTTCTGCACACGGGCTTCGGGCGTGGCGGGCGGCCGAGCTTCGGCTCGTGGGTGACTTACGGACTGGGCACGGAGAATCAGGACTTGCCTGCTTACACGGTGCTTCTGTCTGGCCCGCTCGGTGGCGCGGGGACTTCTCTCTGGGCTAACGGCTTTCTGCCGAGCGTGTATCAGGGCATCCAGTTCCGTTCCAGCGGCGATCCGGTGCTGTTCCTCAGCAACCCCAAAGGCCAGTCGCAGGACGACCGGCGGCGTATCTTCGACGCGGTGAAGTCGCTCAACGAACGGCAACTCGTCGACGTGGGCGACCCGGAAATCGCCACGCGCATCAGCCAATACGAGATGGCGTTCAAGATGCAGACGAGTGTGCCGGAGCTGATGGACATTTCGCGCGAGCCGAAGTCCGTGCTCGACCTCTACGGCGCGAAGCCCGGCGCGGCGTCCTTCGCGAACAACTGCCTGCTGGCCCGCCGCCTCATCGAACGCGGCGTGCGCGTGGTGGAGCTTTACGACGCCGACTGGGACCATCACTCCGGCTTGGCCGCGCGCCTGCCCGCGAAGTGCCGCGATGTGGACCAAGGCATGGCCGCGCTAGTCGCAGACCTCAAGCAGCGCGGAATGCTCGACGACACGCTCGTCATCTGGGGCGCGGAGTTTGGGCGCACACCGTTGCGGCAGGGCATTGACGGCGATGGCAAGAGCACGAATCCCGGCCGCGATCATCACAAGGACGCCTATACGATGTGGCTCGCCGGCGGCGGTGTGAAGGGCGGCCTCACCTACGGTCGCACGGATGATTTCGGCTTCAGCCCGGCGGAGAATCCGGTTCACGTCCACGACTTGAACGCGACGGTGCTCCACCTCCTCGGCCTCGATCACGAGCGGCTCACGTTTAAGTATCAGGGCCGCGAGTTCCGGCTGACGGATGTGCACGGCACCGTGCTGCAAGGTCTGCTGGCGTGAGCGTGGGGGACTCATGTCCCGCAGTGGTGCGCTCGGGAATCTTGGGCAGGAGCAGCTTCATCACAAAGGAACCAGCCGGTGAAGTCTCCTTCACCGGCTGGCGCGTTGTTAAGTTGGAAGCGGCTTACTTCAAGACCGCCGCATGGAACTCGAACCAGTCGTCGAGGTTGTTCAGATCCACCGCGCCGGGGAGGACGCTGCCGTCGTCGGGCAGACCGTTGGCGCTGAGGATGCCCTTGCGCGTGCCGTCGTCATGGCAATAGCCGAGGATGGCGAGGTTGTGGCGGTGGATGTCGGCCGTGGTGAGCTTCTGGCCGTTCTTGCGCACCCACGCCTCGAAGGCGGGATAGGTCGGCTTGTTGCCTTTGATGAAAGCGATGACGGCAGCGGCATCAAGGCCGAGCGCATCACAGGTCATCTGGTCGTAACCCTTGCCGAGGCCGGGATAACCGGCGGCCAGCTTGCCGGCGGCTTCGAGGGAGACCTTCAGCCAGAGGCGGGGGAGGTGCAGCGCGCCGAGAGGGCCGGCGACGCCCGAACTGATCATGGGGACGTAAGTGCTCATGTGTTGTGTCTAGTTTTGTTTGACGGATTGCGCGCGGAGCTTAGGGAAACGTCTTTGCGAGGGTCAACGGGAAACTCTCGGGCTGAACTCTCGGGCTGACGGGATGGCCCGGCTGGCCGATGCGCTGCGGGGTAATGTCCAGAACACGTTCATCCCCTGAGCCTGACCAGGTCCGGCGTGCGGAACCACGATTCTGCCCTGTCCCGTTGCATCCGGGCTTGGACAACCGGTGGCGGTCATGTAGAACGTCCGGGCTTATGAGTTCACGCCGTAGCGCGAAGAAAGTTCCCGTCGAGAAGAACGCCGAAACTCCGGCGGGGCCGAAGACCTTCAGCAAGCTGATGGCGGCCAACCGCTCCGAGATCGCCATCCGCGTCTTCCGTGCGGCGACGGAGCTGGGGCTGCGCACGGTGGCCATCTACGCGCAGGAGGACCGCTTTGGTGTGCATCGCTTCAAGGCGGACGAGGCGTATCTCGTCGGCCAGGGCAAGGGGCCAGTCGGCGCGTATCTCGATATCGAGAGCATCGTGGCGCTGGCGAAGGAGCGCGGCGTGGACCTGATTCATCCGGGCTACGGCTTCCTGTCGGAGAACGCGGCGTTCGCGCGGGCGTGCGCGGCGGCGGGCATCACATTCGTCGGGCCGCGTCCCGAGTTGCTGGAGATGATGGGTGACAAGACGGCGGCTCGCACGCTGGCGCAGAAGATCGGCGTTCCCACGCTGCCCGGCACGGAGGAACCCATTTCGGACCGTGCGGAGGCGCTCAAAACCGCGAAGGACATCGGCTTCCCGCTCATCATCAAGGCGGCGTTCGGCGGTGGCGGTCGCGGGATGCGCGTGGTGCACAAGGCGGCGGATCTCTCAAACCTGCTCGACGAGGCCCAGGCGGAGGCGGGCCGGGCGTTTGGCAATTCGGCGGTCTTCCTGGAGAAATACATTCCCAACGCGAAGCACATCGAGGTGCAGATTCTCGGCGACCAGCACGGGAACGTGATTCATTTGCATGAGCGTGACTGCTCGGTGCAACGCCGGCACCAGAAGGTGGTCGAGGTCGCGCCGTCGTTCGGCCTGCCGGAGCACGTCATCAAGGAGCTGTGCGCTGCTGCCGCGCGCATGGCTTACGAGGTGCGCTACGACAATGCGGGCACCATCGAGTTCCTCTACGACCTGGACCGGCACGAGTGGTTCTTCATCGAGATGAACCCGCGCATCCAGGTCGAGCACACGGTCACCGAAGTCATCACGGGCCTCGACCTCGTGCGTGCTCAAATCCTCATCGCGCAGGGCCACCCGCTGCACGGACCGGAAGTCGGCATGCCGCCGCAGAACCAGATTCCGCGCAACGGCTACGCGGTTCAGTGCCGCGTGACGACCGAGGATCCCGAGAACAAGTTCACGCCGGACTACGGCAAGATTCTCACCTACCGCAGCGCGGGCGGCTTCGGCATCCGGCTCGATGGCGGCATGGGCTTCGCGGGCGCGGTCATCACGCCGTTCTACGACTCGATGCTCGTGAAGGTCACGAGCTCAGGCCAATCCTACGAGATGGCGCTCCAGCGCACCGACCGCGCGCTGCGCGAGTTCCGCATCCGGGGCGTCAAGACGAACATCCCGTTCCTCGAAAACCTGATTCACAATCCCACCTTCCGCAGTGGTCAGGCCACGACCACGCTGATTGACACCACGCCGGAGCTGTTCGCCTTCAAGCATCGCAAGGACCGCGCCTCGAAGCTGCTGAACTTCCTCGGCAACGTCGTGGTCAACGGCAACCCGCACGCGAAGGGGTTCAAGCCGGAGAAGCCCTTCGCCCTCGCGCAGCCGCCCGCCTACGACCACAAGCAGGTTCCCACGGACGGCACGCGCGACTTGCTGCACAAGCTGGGCGCGAAGAAGTTCGCGCAGTGGACGCTCAAGCAGAAGCGCCTGCTCGTGACGGACACGACCTTCCGCGACGCGCATCAGTCGCTCATGGCCACGCGCGTGCGCAGCTACGACATGCTGGCGGTGGCGGACGCGCTCGCGCGCCGCGCGCCGCAGCTTTTCTCGCTGGAGATGTGGGGCGGCGCGACCTTCGACACCGCGATGCGTTTCCTCCACGAAGACCCGTGGGAGCGCCTGCGCGAACTGCGCAAGCGCGTGCCGAACATTTGCTTCCAGATGCTCTTCCGCGGCAGCAACGCCGTGGGCTACACGAACTATCCCGACAACGTCGTCGCCGGCTTCGTGAAGCACGCCGCCGCGTCCGGCATGGACATCTTCCGCGTGTTCGACTCGCTCAATTACACGCCAAACCTCCGCGCCGCGATGGAGGCCGTGCAGGACACGCACGCGATTTGCGAAGCGACCGTCTGCTACACTGGCGACATCCTCGACCCGAAGCGCGACAAGTATTCGCTCAAGTATTACGTCGAGCTGGCCAAGGAACTCGAGCGCATGGGCGCGCACATGATCGCGATCAAGGACATGGCGGGCTTGTGCCGGCCGTTCGCGGCGCGGCGGCTCGTGAAGGTGCTCAAGGACGAGGTCGGCCTGCCCATCCACTTCCACACGCACGACACCAGCGGCGTGCAGGCGGCCGCCATCCTCAACGCCAGCGAGGCCGGCGTGGACGTGGTGGACCTCGCGCTCGCCAGCATGAGCGGCAGCACCAGCCAGCCGAACTTGAACAGCATCGTCGCCGCGCTGCACAACACGCCGCGCGATACGAAGCTGGACCTCGACGCGCTCAACGAGTTCTCCGACTACTGGGAGCTCGCGCGCGAGTATTACCGGCCGTTCGACACCGCGCCCAAGGCCGGCAGCGCGGAGGTTTACCTCCACGAGATGCCCGGCGGCCAATACACGAACCTCAAGGAACAGGCCGCCAGCATGGGCCTGGCGAACCGCTGGCGCGAAATCGCCCGCACCTACGCGGAGGTCAACGCCCTGTTCGGCGACATCGTCAAGGTCACGCCCAGCAGCAAGGTCGTCGGCGACATGACGATGTTCCTCATCACGCGCGGCATCAAACCCGCCGACGTGGTGAACCTCGAGCCGGGCAGCGTGCCGGTCCCCGCGAGCGTCATTGACATGCTCTCCGGCGGCCTCGGCCAGCCGATGGGCGGTTGGCCGGCGGACGTGCAGAAAGTCGTCCTCGGCAAGCAGAAGCCCATCACCGTGCGCCCCGGCGAGGACATGCCGGCGGCGAACTTGAAGAAGGTCCGCGAGGATCTCGCCGCCAAGCTCAAGCGCGATGCCACCGACGACGACCTGTTCAGCCACCAGCTGGCGCCCGAGGTCTTCGCGGACTTCGCGACTGTCCAGCGCGACGTCGGCGACGTGAGCGTGCTGCCCACGCCGGCGTTCTTCTACGGCCTCAAGCCAGACGAGGAAGTCAGCGTGAGCATCGAGGAAGGCAAGACGCTCTTCATCAAGCTCGTGAACATTGGCGCGCCCGACAAGGACGGCCGGCGCACCGTGACCTTCGAGTTGAACGGTATGACCCGCGAGACGCACATCCTCGACAAGAGCGTCGCGCCCAAGGCCAAGAGCCGGGTGAAGGCCGATCCGGCGAACCCGCTGGAGGTGGCCGCGCCCATCCCCGGCGTCATCACCAGCCTCGCCGTCGGCGTCGGCGCC
>JBJTAU010000233.1:0-10296 GCA_046090965.1 Limisphaerales bacterium
GTGCGGGCCGGCGGGGCGGCTCTTCGTGCATCGCGCGCTCCAGTTCGTTCTGCACGTCGCCGGAGGCCTTCTTGAATTCTTTGATGCCCTGGCCGAGGCCCTTCATGAAGGTCGGGATCTTGTTCGCACCGAACAACACCAACGCGACCACGGCGATGAGGATTAGTTCACCGCCACTCAAACCCAGCACAGCGAAAGAGGTGTTCATATGATTTGTAAATTGACGTCGAGAGCTTAACCCGCAATGGCGGGCCAGTAAAGAGACAATCCCACCGCCGTGCCTATTCAGCCGGACGGCGAAACCGGGACGGCTCAGTTCTTGGGCTTGAGGAGAACGAGTTCGCCGCGGCGGTTCTTGGCCCACGCGGCCTCGGTGTGGCCGAGTTCAGCGGGCTTATCCTCGCCGTAGCTGATGGTGCGCAGCCGGTCGGGGGAGATGCCCTGCTTCGCGAGAAGAGTGCGGATGGCCAGCGCACGGCGCTCGCCCAAACCACGGTTGTATTCCTCCGTGCCACGCTCATCGCAATGGCCTTCGATGAGCAGCTTGTTCTGCGGCGCGGCCTTCAATGCGGCGATGACGGGCTTCAGTTTGCCAAGCTCGGTGGCCTTGACGATGGATTTGTCGTAGTCGAAGTGAACGGTGTTCGCTGCAAACGCGGTGCGATCAACCAGATGATTTTCAAACTCGTCGGGGTTGATGGCCGGGATGCCGCCTTGCGGGGTCAGGCCGGGAATTGTCGGCGGCACGGTTGGAATGGGCGTCGTGCCAATCGGAGTGGTCGTTGGAACACTCGGCAGCCCAGTCCCGATCGACTCGATCGGCCCGGTGGTCGCAGGATTGTTGGTCAGCGGATTGGGGCGGGCGGCACCATCCACGCTGGTCCGCGCGCCGTAAATCGGGGTGACGTTTTTCGGGGTCTTCTTGCAGCCGGTGACGACGACCGCCGTCAGCAAAGTGACGGCGGCGAGCTTGAGGAAAATAGAGGATTTCATAGTTTGTTTTCTGCTGGTGAAAGTCTTCAACGCGCCCATGTGGGCTGGGAGCAATTTCCCAAATTCAGCGGCACATCCTTGACGCGCCTGGTGGGCACGTCAAGCAGAGACAGGGACAACGGGCCGCCGCGGCCGCGTTTGCTGAACATGAGCGTGCGCGAATTCGGCGCCCACGTCGGATCCTGTCCCAGCCCGAGCGGCTGCACATCGCCGCCGCCAGCGGGCACGGAGCAGATCTCAAAGTCCCCGCCGCGCTGCGTGGTGAAAGCGATCAGCTTGCCGTCCGGCGACCAGTCCGGCTCCGTGGCATTGAAGACGCCGGTGGTGCGGATCCGTTGCGACCCACCGCCATTGGCCCCGATGCGGTAGAGCTGCGCCGGACCGTCGTCGCTGGACACATAGCAGATGGTCTGACCATCCGGAGACCAGCACGGCGAGGAGACGCCTTCCCGCGTATGCGTGAGCTGCTGCAAGCCACGCCCGTGTATATCAGCGACGTAGAGGTCGGGCTTGCCGCCCTTGCTCAAGACCATCGCCACAAGGCGACCACCAGGCGCGACCGCCGGGGAAAGGTTTGACCCGCCGTAGCGCGCGACGATGTGCCGCTCACCCGTGACGAGGTTGTGCGAGAAGATGTCGGCGTTGTTCAACTTGTAGGAAGTGTAGGCGAGCCACTGGCTGCCTGCGCCCCACGACGGCGCAGCGATGATGGCGTGATCCGCCGTGACCGGGGCAGCTCCATGGCCGTCGTAGTCGGCCACGTAGATTTCCCCGGTGTTGTTCGCGGACTTCACCTTGAAGGCCACGCGGGTCTGCGCGATGCCACGCGTCTGCGTCAGCGCTAGGATCACGTCATCCGCGAATGCGTGCGCAAGCTGGCGCTGACTCGCGCCAGTGTAGGCCTTGGAGAGCAGGAAATTTTTCGCACGGTCGGAAACGAACCCCTCGAGCCGCGCGCCGTTGGTGCCGTGGATGAGCACCTGCGCCTGCTCGGCGCTGACGATGGCGCAGCCGCCCACTTCGAGATCGAAGCGCAGCGTGGTGGCCACCTCGCCGGTGAAGCCGCTCAGGCTGACCGGGATCGCCTTCGAGCCGTCGCGATAAACGTTCACGTCAAATTTCGGCTCCTGCGCCGGGAGAGCGAATGGCAGCGCGGAGGCGGTGACGAGCGAGGTGGCAAACTGGCGGCGATTCAAATTCATCCGGTGGTGCGTTTGGCTTTGAGGTTGAAGTCGATGTTAAAAGTCCGTTGCGACTCGCGGAAGCTGGCCGGGAACGGCTCGAACTGAAACACTTTTTGCAGCGTCTCGCGCACCGACTTGTCGATCGCGCTGTTGCCGCTGGGCCGGCGCAGGTCCCACTCCAGCACGCGTCCGTTGCGCGCGACGGTGACGGTGACGCCCACAACCGCGAGCGTGTCGCTGAGGTTGGGCGGCACGAGCCAGGCCTGCTCGTAGATGCGGACCATCATCTGCCCGTAATCGAGAAATGCCTGCGCGTTGGGACCGCCACCGGCATCAATGTGGATGTCCACCGGCGAGGACAGCCCGCCTTGCATGCCCCCGAGGATGGATTTCATTTTGGCGACGCGCTGGATTTGGGCCTGCTGGGCGGCTTTGGCGGCTTTGGCGGCGGCGTCAGCCCGGGCGCGCTCTTCGGCGTCGGCCTTCTGCTTGGCCTTCGCCTCTGCATCTGCTTTGTGGGAAACGAGATTGCTGGTGTCCGCGATCTTGATGGTGGACTTGGTCGGCGTGTCCTTCGGGGGAGCAGGTTTCGTGGTCGCAGTCTTGGCGGGCGGCTCCGGCTCCTTGGCCTTCTTGGTGTCCTTCTTGACGGGAGCTTCCTTGCCCTTGGCCGTGACGGGCAGCGGACGTGGCTCGACCTTCGCCGGCTTGGGTGGCGGCTCCTTGGCCACTTCATTTTTCTTCACCGGCTCGACGGGCTTGGGTGTCGGAGCGGGGGGAGGCGGCACCGGTTCTATCGGGCGCGGCGGCTCGATGGCTTTGGGGGCAGGAGTCGGTTCCACGACCGCGGGCGCGACAGGCGGGGAAACTGGGGCGGGCGCGGGTGGAGCTTCCGCGGCCCGCAGGAGGGCGTCCAACTCGCGGGCGCTGACGAGGTTGATGACGGGCGTGTTCGCGCGCGGCTTCTCCGGCAGGAACGCAGGCGCGACGCAGATGATCACGAACAGCAGCGCGTGCATCGCCGCCGAAGCGAGGAAACATGTCGTATGGAGCCGCCGGTTCACTGGTCAATGGATACGCGTTCGCCGCTGCAAATTCACCCGCAAACGGCAGTTCGACGGCAGCGCGCGGGCAATGCTCCCGCATTTTTTGCTGAGGGCTGAACGCCACCTGCTCGTTCATTGCCGCAACTCCGTGCTGAAGCTGACCTGGGTGACGCCGCGCCGCGTGCAGCGGTCGAGCAGTTGCATCGGAAAGTCAGACTTGGCGTCTTTGTCCACCCGCACCCGGACGATCAGGTTGGGGTTCGCCCTGAACTCGGCAGCAAGTTGAGCCTCGACTTGATCGAGGGTCATCGGGCGTTTCTGGAGGCGGAAGTTACCAACGCGATCAATCTCCACGGTGCGGATGTCCTCGGCCTTGGGCGGGCGTTGGTCCGGGCGCGCACTCTGGCCGGGCAGGTTCATGTTCAGCGAGCCTTCGAGCATCGGCGTGGTGATGACGTAGATGATGAGCAGCACGAAGGCGAGGTCGAGCAGCGGCGGGATGTGGATCTCGCTCAACGTCACGAGGGAATTGCGCTGGGAGAAACGTCTCATGGCCGGTCAACCTGGTTCGGCGGTGTTCGTCGGCGGGCGGGCCGGCTCCGGCAGATTCTCATAGACCACCCAGACGACCAAGCTGACGAACAGCAGAATGATGAAGGCGCGGACCAGACGCTTCTGTTTCCGGTTGCGCAGCCGCAGGCGCCAGCGTGGCAAGTCGAGGGGACGCCGGCGCATCCGGCGATGGCACTTAGCGCAACGACTCGCGGTGCGAAGGTTCTTGGCGCGGCATTGGGTGCACTTGACCCAGAGGTGCGCGCCGCAGGAGGCGCAGGTGACGGCGTCCCGCTCGTTATACTTCCCGCATTCGGCGCAATGAACCGGCGCGTCCGACTGCGCGACCGGGGGCGGAGGGATGGGTTCATCTGGCTCACTCATCCTTGAGGAATTCCGTCTCCAGCTTCGACGCCAGTTCCTGCGCGAAGTTGTCCAGTTCGACCGTCTGGACGCGGAGATTGTGAACCAGCCAGTTGTAGCCAAACATCGAGGGGATCGCCACCAGCAGGCCCGCCACGGTCGTGACGAGCGCGGCGGCCACGCCGGGAGCCATCGCCGCGAGGTCCGCCCGCTGCGCTTGCGCCACCCCGGCGAAAGTGTCCATCACACCCCACACCGTGCCGAGCAGACCGAGGAACGGCGCGCCGCTGACCGCCAGCGCCAGCAGGATGATGCCGGACTCCAACGCGAGCGACTCGCGCGCGACCGCGCCCTCGAGCGTGCGCTTGATGTGCTCCATGGACTTCAGCGAAATGTGCTTCCGCCGTGAACCATCCGGCTGTTTCAACCGCGCCTCGGTCTCCACGCCGCCTTCCTGATACACGGTGAAGAGCGGGCAGCCCTCGACTTGCACCCGGCGGTCATGGATGTCCAGCACGGTCTTCTGCGCGCGGAACTCGGCCATGAACAGCTCGTTGAGCCGGCGCGCGCGGCGCATCTGCAGGCTCTTGGAAACCATGACCGACCACGCGAACATCGAGAATATCACCAGCAGGCCGATGATGACCTTGGCCTCGATGGTCGCCTTCTCCCAAATGTAACCGAGCTGGGAGTTGGTCCCGGCAGCGAAAAGGAAAATCGGCAAGTTCATGGAGCAGCAGCAACCCAAACGGCCCGACTGGTGTAACGCTCGGCCGTGGCGCGGTCAAAACAAACGTGTGGCCAGCCGCAAATCAGACGAGAAAAAAGCGCGCGTGGTCCGAAAAAGCACGAACAGATCAGCCTTGGTCGCGTGATGAAACCTCAAACCTTCGGCTCCCAGCCGGGGCGATACTCGCGCTTCCAGAGCTTCTGCGCCTCGGGGTTGCCGATGATGTGGCCGTTCTTGGGATCGCAGGTCAGCACGGAGCTGGTGCGGTAGGCGATGTTCGCCAAGTGACAGAGCAACGAACCTTTCTGACCTTCGCTGATCGGCGAGTTGAGCGGCTTGTTCTCGCGGATGGCGTCGGAGAAGTTTTGGAAGTGCGGGATGTCGCCGCCGCCGGGGCCGCCGGTCTTGGTGGCGATTTCTTTGCCCGCGTTGTCCGTGACGGTGTAGTCGTTGCCGCCGGTCATGGTCATCATGCCCTTGTCACCGTAGAAAGCGACGAAGGGATTCTTCTCGCCCTTGCGCGGGTTGCACGAGCTGTCGTCCCACGATGCGCCGCAATGGCCGAAGTCGAAGACCGCGCTGCCGGTGTCGGGCGTCTCCTGATCGTCGTCCCAATGGTAGCGCGCGCCGAGGAAAGTGACCTTCTTCGGGTAATCCACACCCAGGCCCCAACGCGAAACGTCGAGCGCATGGATGCCGTTGTTCGCCATCTCGCCGCCGCCGTAATGCCAGTGCCAGTGCCAGTTGTAAGGATGCAGGTTGTCCTTGTAAGGCCGCTCCGGCGTCGGTCCCTGCCACAGCGTCCAGTCGAGCGTCGCAGGCGGCTGGCCGGGCTGACCCTTCTTGATGCTCGGCCGCGCGCCGTTGTAATAGCAGCGGGAGAAAAGAACTTTGCCGATGATGCCCTCGCGCAGTTTCTGGATGCCCTCGATGACATTGGAATAACTGCGGCGCTGGTTGCCCATCTGCACCTTGCGCTTGTATTTCACGGACGCGGCGACGATCTGCTCGGCTTCCCAAGGATTGTGGCTGCCGGGCTTCTCGACATAGACGTGCTTGCCCGCCTGCATCGCGAGGATCGCCATCGGCGTGTGCCAGAAATTCGGCGCGGCGATGGAGACGGCGTCGATGTTCTTGTCGTCGAGAATGCGGCGGAAATCACCAATGCCCTGCGGCTTGCGCACGGCGTTGGGCTGCTTTGTCTCAGCGGTCTTCAGCCCGTTTGCCAACCGCGCGGAATCCACATCGCACACGTAGGCGACCTCGACATTGTTCACGCCCAGATGCCCGGCCACGTGCGCCATGCCGCGCGAGAGCCCGACCACGCCGACGACGACGCGGTTGCCGGGACTCTCAGCTGGAAGCACCGCGGGCGGCTTGGCCAAGGCGAGCACCGCGCCCAAGGCCCCGGTGGATTGCACGAAATGACGACGGGAAACGGGAGACGAGTTCATGTGTGGGGATTTCGATGCGATGAGCGGGGGCCGAATTCAGCATGGTGCATGAACACAGTCGATCGCCACTGCCCCTCACGCACTACGCACCACTACTGCGCCTCACTGCTTCGGATTCGCGACTCCGATCGTGCCGAAGCCGATGCGCGGGCCGGCGTTGCCGACGGGCTGGCCGCCGTCATCGGGCTTCGCATGGATGATCACGCCGCGCCCGATGATCGGGTTCTTCGGCCCGAGCATGGAGATGTCGTTGAACTCGGCGCGGAAGACGGTCTTGCCCTCGGCGTCGGCCTGCAGGTTGCCGAGGTCGCCCGCGTGACGCGCGGTCGCGCCGGGCAGACCGTGCGTCTTCTCCTCCGGATTGTAATGGCCGCCGGCCTTCATGCCATCGGTCGAGGAGCCATCACCGAACTCGTGGATGTGAATCGCGTGCTGCTGGTTGGGCGTCAGGCCGGAAATCTCGCCATAGACATAGACCACCCCGCCGACTTCCGTGAAGCGCACCGTGCCCGCGCACTTGTTCCCGGCGGTGGGCTGGACCACAGCGACGAGTTGCTTGACGACTTGGCCGGGGGCCACCGCCGCGTGCTTGCCGTGATCGTGGCTGTCGCAGCAACTGCTGCTGGCGCAGCCCGAGGTGAAGACGGCATAGGCGGCCGTGAGCGCGCCGGCGGTAAAGGACAGAGGTTTGTTCATGGCGACAATAGGTTAAGTAAAGATGAATCTGGTTCGCGCGGAATGTAGGTCCCCCCCTCGCGGACAAACAAGCGCGGAATCCACGCCTCCGTTTCCTCCCCAGACCGGCTCCGGTTCGGGGCCGGTTCGGGGCCTTGACAATGGGAAGGCTTGCGAATGTCGGGGGGCGGCTTGTTTGAAAATTGTAATCCTCACTCCGAACCAACCCCAATGAAAGACCGCTTCGTGACCCGTAAAGTTTGGCTGCCTCTCCTGTTCGCCCTGCTCGCTTCGCTGACCTGTGCGCGCGCCGACGACGATGGGCGCTTCCTCGGCCGCTCAATTGATCTAACTGACCGAACGCGCATCGAAGGCAACTTCGTGGCCCCGCCGCCACGCCCGACGGTGCCGCCGGCCCCGCGCCCCGCGCCAGCCACTGCCACCCACGTCAGTGCCGAGTCGCGCGGTGGCAATGTCCGTCTCGTGAAGCAGATGCCCGCTGAGGTCGCTTTCGGCCAGGAGTTCATGTATCAACTTCAGGTCTTCGCCCACGAAAACGTCGCCGATGTCATCGTGCACGACACCGTGCCCGAGGGCGCGGTCTATGTCCGCAGCGAACCGCCTGCGAAGGTCACCGGCAACCAACTCGAGTGGAACCTCGCTGAGATGGACGCTGGCCAGGCGAAGGAAATCCGCGTCTGGCTCCACCCCGAGCGCGAAGGCCGCCTCGGCTCCTGCGCCACCGTCCACGCGCTCTCCCGCGCGTGCGCCTTCACCATGGTGGGCCGCGCCACGCTCGCCATCACCAAGACCGGCCCCGTCACCGCCATCTTGGGTGAGGAGGTCGGCTACAACATCGTCGTCTCCAACTCCGGCAGCGCCGTCGCCAAGGCCGTCGTCGTCACCGACACCATCCCGGACGGCCTCGCCCATGCGAGCGGCCAAACCACGCTGAGTATCCCCGTCGGCGACCTCGGCCCGAACCAGTCGCGCACGCTGCCCGTCGTGCTCAAGGGCTTCAAGCGCGGCCGCCACGCCAACGCCGCCACCGCCACCGCGGCGAACGCCGGCAAGGTCAGCGCCGACGCCGCCACCACCATCTTCCAACCCGGCCTCACCGTCACCAAGACTGGCCCGCAGGAGCAATTCATCGGCAAGTCCGCCGACTACACCATCACCGTGAGCAACATCGGCGACACCAAGTTGAGCCACGTCACCGTCACCGACACCGCGCCGCAGATCACCCGCATCATCGCCGCGCCGGGGGCCACCATCGCGGGCACGACGGCTGCGTGGCGCCTGCCCGAACTCGGACCCGGTGAGAAGAAGACCTTCATCCTCACGCTCACCACCGCCACGGCCAGCACGCACGCCAACGGCGTTGCCGTCGCCGCTGGTGGTCTCACCGCCAACGCGCAGGCCGCCACCGTCTGGCGCGGCGTCGGCGGCATGCTGGTCGAGGCTGTGGATGATCCCGACCCGATTCTCGTCGGCGGCACCACCACCTACACGGTGCGCATCACCAACCAAGGCTTCGGCGACCTGCTCAACATCAACACCGTCGGCGCGTTCCCGAAAGAGCTGACGCCGATCGCTGCCGACAACGGCACCGTGAGCGGCCAGACCGTGCGCTTCCAGACCATCCCGCGCCTCGGCTCCAAGCAGTCGGTGCAGTTCAAGGTCACCGCCCGCGGCGCGGCGGAAGGCGACGGCCGCGTGAAGTTCACCTTCACCGAAGACAGCCTCTCCGCTCCGGTCATCAAGGAAGAGAGCACGCGCGTGTTCTAACCCAGCGGGCCGAGCCGGCCTTGTGCTGACGCCCGGTTAATGGCTGTGCGATTGGGTGCGCCGCGCGCTAACGCGGCGCACCCAATCGAGCGCGCGACCGGGCAGGCCAATGCGCATCGCGCGATTGGTCCGCTCACTTCTTCAACACCTCGGCCACGAACTCGAACAGCGCCTTCGTCGCGGGATCGTCGGGCAGGCCGATGTTTTCGTTGACCTTGCTGTGATTGGTTTCCTTGGCGCCGAAGAGCTTCGAGACCACGCCGGCTTCCTTCAGTGCGACGTCGAGGCGCCGCGCCTGTATGGTCGTGTCCGGGTGGTCCGCCACGTGCAGGATGAAATACGGCGGGATGCCCTTGCCCTTCGCCACATGGGTGACCACGGAGTAGTCACGGTGGCGCTCCGGCGTGTTGCCGAACTTCACGCGATGGCCCTGCTTCGGCATCGGGAAGCCATGCACGCGCAGGCGCGTCTCGGCGGTCTCGATCATCGCCGGCACGTCGTAGGTATCGCCATCCACCGGGAAGCAGCCTTTGAGCACGGAGAAGGGCACGCCCTCGGCCTTCAGATAGCGATCGTCCGCGCACATCAACGCCGCGAGTTGCGCGCCGGCGGAGTGGCCACCCACGAGGATGCGCGTCGGATCGCCGCCGTGCTTGGCGATGTTCTTGTGGACCCAGCCGAGCGACTTCGCGACGTCCTGGAAGATGGTGCGCATCTCGACATTCGGCAGCAGGCGGTAGTTGGTCGAGACGAAGACGAAGCCCTTGGCGACGAACGCCTCTGGCTTGAGTTGCACGCTGGTCTTGTCACCCGCCTGCCAGCCGCCGCCGTGAATCCAGAATACAACGGGCAGGTTCTTCGCTCCGGGCGGCGCGTAGATGTCCAGTTTGTGCCGCTCTTGGTCGCCATAGGGAATGTTCGCGGCGACCGGTTTGAGATCCGGCACATCCGCTGCGAAGGCGGAGGCGCAGGCGAGCAGGCCGAGGAAAGAAAGGCGGGAGAAATTCGGAAACAGATGGGTGGATTTCATGCCGTGAAGAGTGGCAGAAGTCCGAGACGTGGAACAAGCCGAAGTAGAGGCCAACGCCACTTCGCGAGCGCCGTCCTCCAAGCAAGTGCGTGTAGTGGCGATCTGGAGGCTCCTTCCGCCGCCCCCAAGCAGCCGCTCCAAGACGTCTGACTCCGCGAAGAATTGCTATGGCGTTTCGGCGAGATTGGAGGACTTCAGCAGCGCGGCTATCTCGCGGTCCGCGAGCGCCCGCCGGTATAGGCGCACCTCGCGGATGCGGCCGGTGAAGTAGTCGTGTTCGCCGAAACCAATCTTCAGCGGCTGCTTCACGGACAGGTCGTAGTCCGCCGTGTTGAAGGTTGCTGACTTCGCCACCAACTGGCCGTTGACGTAGAGCCGGAGTTCCCCGCCCTGCCGCACAGCGGTGAGCTGCCACCAGCCAGCGCCCAGGTCCTTGTCATACGAAACGCACTGCCCAGCCTGCATGGAGTGAACACTGCCG
>JBJTAU010000234.1:0-2679 GCA_046090965.1 Limisphaerales bacterium
CGAGGGCAAGGTGGACTTGGTCTTCACGCCCGAGCGCGAGGGTTATTACAAGGTCACTTGGCTGACGGAGGATGCGTTCCCGAACCGCCCGCCGCAGCCCATCCGCGCGGAGACGACGCTGTGGGTCGCGAACAACGCGACGGCCGAACTCGGCTACCGGCACGGCGGCGTGGAAATCATCGTGGACCGCGACACCTTCCGCACCGGGCAGAAGGCTCCGGTCATGCTCGTGGCGAACAGCAACGACCGTTACGTGCTCTTCACCGTCGAGGCCGAGGAACTCATCAGCCATCAGGTCGTGCATCTCACCGGCACGGTGAAGCTCGTCGAGTTGGAACTCAGCGACGCGCATGTGCCGAATGTTTTCCTCAGCGCCGCGATGGTGGCGGACAAGCAGATTCACATGGACACGAAGCAGGTCATCGTGCCGCCCACGAAGCATTTCCTCACCGTGGACGTGAAGCCCGACCGCACCCAATACCAGCCGCGCGAAGACGGCACGCTGCTGGTCACCGCACGCGACCACGACGGCAAACCCGTCGCCGCCGAGGTGGCCGTGGGCCTGGTGGACGAGTCGGTCTATTACATTCAGAGTGATTACGCGGGCGACCCGCGGCAGTTCTACTTCGGCACGAAGCGCCAGCAGCGGACGCAGCTTCAGAGCACGTTCAACCAGAAGAGCTACGCGAAGCTCGTGGAGTGGGAGGAAGACGGCGTGAAGATGGTGCTGGAGTTGAGCGACGTGCAGGCGCGCAAGGACGCGCGACGAAACGCGGAGGGCGAGAGCGACAAGAGCGAGATGCAAGAACTGCGGAAGGCTGGCGCGATCATGGAGCAAGCCGCTGGCTTCGGCGGCGGCATGAATGGGAACCGCATGCGCGGGCTGGCAGTGCCAATGAGCGCGCCGGCGGGTGCGATGATGGCCATGGATGCAGTGGCGCTCTCAGCAGCTCCGGCTCCCGTGGTCGCCGCGAAGGCCATGCTCCGCGACGAGTTCGGCAAGCGCGAGAAGCAAGCCGCTGGCGAGGACGGCGCGGAGCCAAACGTCGTTGTCCGCAACGACTTCCGCTCCACCATCATCTGGCTGCCGGACGTGAAGACCGGCCCCGACGGCACGGCGAAGGTGCCCGTGAAGTTCCCCGACTCGCTCACCGGCTGGAAAGCCACCGCCCGCGCCGTCGGCAGCGGCGCGCAGTTCGGCATCGCCAACTCGACCACGCGCACGAAGCAGCCGCTCATCGTGCGGTTGCAGGCCCCGCGCTTCTTCGTCGTGGGGGATGAAGTCGTCTTGAGCGCCGTGGTGAACAACAACACCGAGGCCGAGTTGTCGGTGAAAGTTTCACTGGATGCCTCGGGCAATCTGGCGCTCGGTGCTGGCACGACCACGACGTTGAAAGTCCCCGCCAACGCCGAAGCCCGCGCCGACTGGAAGGCCCGCGTCGTTTCGCCCGGCGAAGTTCGCCTCAAGGCCACCGGCGTTTCCGGCAAGCTCTCCGACGCGATGGAGAAGTCGTATTCGTCCCACGAGCACGGCATCGAACGCTTCCTCACCAAGGCCGGCAAGGTGCGCGGCTCGGACATCACCGTGCGCCTCGACATCCCCGCCGCGCGCAAGAAAGACACCACCACGCTCGTCGTGCAGGTCGCGCCCAGCCTCGCGGTCACGATGCTCGACGCGCTGCCCTACCTGATTGATTACCCCTCCGGCTGCACCGAGCAGACCATGAGCCGCTTCCTGCCGTCGGTCGTGACGGCGAAGACCTTGAAGGACCTCGGCCTCCAGCCCGAGGACGTGATGAGCCGCGTCTTCGGAGGCATCGAAGCGCGGGCCGGTGCGGCCGCTCCGCCGAATCTCGGCGCGAAGAAGGACTTGGCGAAGCTCAACGAAATGACCGACGCGGGGCTGAAGCGTCTCTACGACTTCCAGCACGGCGACGGCGGCTGGGGCTGGTGGAAGGAAGGCCAGAGCGACCGTTGGATGACGGCCTACGTCGTCTGGGGCCTCACGCTCGCGAAGCAGGCCGGCGTGGACTTGAAGGCGAACGTCCTCGATCGCGGTGCGCAGTTCCTCGACAAGACGCTCGACGAGGAGGAACTCAACTTCGACATGCAGGCCTTCATGCTGCACGCGCTCGCCGTCCAGCGCGCCGATGCGAAACAAGCCGGATTGTCACCCTTCCAGACCAAAGCGTGGGACAACCTGTGGAAGAACCGCGAGGCGCTCAACGCCTACACGCGTTCACTGCTCGCGCTCGCCGCGCATCACATGGGCAAAGGCGTCGAGGCCAAGACGCTCATCGCGAACTTGGAGAACGGCGTGAAGCGTGACGACCGGCCCGACGCCAGCGTGCTCATCGGCGGCGCGCTCCCCGCGAACGCTGGCGTGATGGGCACCGCGCATTGGGGCGAGGACGGCATTTACTGGCGCTGGTCCGACGGCGGCGTGGAGGCCACGGCCTTCGCCCTGCGCGCGTTGCTGGCGATTGACCCGCAGAACAAGCTCATCGAGCCGGTCACGAACTGGCTGCTCCAGGGCCGGCGCGGCGCGCAGTGGAGCAACACCCGCGACACCGCCATCACCGTGCTCGCGCTCAACGATTACCTGCGCGTGACCAAGGAGCTGTCGCCCGAGCTGGAATACGAGGTGACCGTGAACGGCACGAGCATCGCCAAGCGCAA
>JBJTAU010000235.1:0-6810 GCA_046090965.1 Limisphaerales bacterium
CCCTCGACGGTCGCCGCCCCGTGCTCCTTCTTGAGCGCCGCCGCACGCGCAGGCGCCATGCGGAGGCCGTAGCTCAAGTCGTTGGTCACGTGATCGCCGCCCACCGCAAGGATGCCGGTGTGCTTGATGACGCCGTCGGCATAAACCACGTATTCCGTCGTGCCCGCTCCGATGTCCACGACCAGCACACCCATCTGCTTCTGCTCGTTGTCGAGGAGCGCGAGCGACGATGCCAGGCCGCTGAAAACCAGTTCCTCCACCTCCAAGTTCAAGCCCTTCACCACGCGCACCGGATTTTGCAACCGCGTCGTGACCCCGTGCACGACGTGCATGTCCAGCTCCAGCCTGCTGCCGAGCATCCCGGTGGGGTCGGCGATGCCGGCCTGGCCGTTCACCGTGAAGTGCTGGCGGATGGCGTGCAGCACGGTGTTCTCGGTCGGCCGGCTGAAGACCTTCGCGTTCGCAAGCACCTCGTTCACATCCGGAGGCGAAATCTCGTGATCGTCGGACGCGGCGGTGAAGACCCCGTGCGTGTTGAGACTCGTGAGGTGTCCGCCGGTCACGCTCAGATACACACTGGCGATTTCCACGTCGGCGGACTTCTCGGCCTCGACGATGGCGTTGCGCACGTCTTCGGCGGCAAGATCAGCGTTGACGACTTCGCCCTTGCGCACGCCGCGCGATACGGCCTGTCCGATGCCGATGACATTCACGCCGCCGGAATCGGTGACCTCGCCCACAACAGCGGCGACCTTGGCGGTGCCGATTTCGAGGCCCACGAGGACGGTGGTTTTTTCGGGAAAGAAGAGGTGAAGCATTTGTCCTCCGGTAAGGCGCGGGTTTGGCTGGCTTGGCGGGTGGGGCGGGCACCGCATTCGCGTCAACCAGCACGATGGGCAGATTGTCCAAGATGGAAACGTCGAAGGACTTGATCACTTTGCCGCGCTGCGTGAAGGCGTCCTGCACGGCCCGCCAGCGGCGCAACTGCACATCGAAATCGCGATGGGAAGCGAAGGTGAGCTCACTCCCGACCGAAGTCGGCGCCGACAAGATCGCCAAGCCGGACACGTCCACACGCCGGATGTCCGCGCGTCCGAACATCGCGGAGCGTTCGAAGTGCGCGAGCAGTTTGAGCGCGGCGCGGACTTGCGCCGACTCAACCTGCCGGCCGGGCTTGAGGTCCACGGGGTTCACGCCCGTCAGCGCCGGCAGCCAGTCAATCTGGAGCGCCGTCGGGTCCGCGACCATCGTGCGCTGCGGTGGCATCATCACGTGGCCGGTGGTATCCAACAGATGCGGCTGCGGCAGGTAGCCGGAGCCGTTCGGGCGCAGCACGATGACCTGCGCCACCGGCACGCGTTCCGTCACCCGGATGCGCAACGTGTCCGGCAACACGCGCTCGACGGCGGCGGAGTGGATGTAATCGCGCAGTTCAAGGTCGCGCTTGATGCGCGCGAGGTCGAGCGCCATGACGTTCTCGCCCACGCGCACGCCTGCGACGCTCCGCAAGGCTTCAGTGGAAAGAATGCCGTCGGTCTGCAAGTCAATGGTCTTGATGGCGAACGCCGGGTTCTCCGTGATGAACTCACGCGTGGCCCAATCCACGCCGCGCCAGCCGAGGAAGAGCACCACGGCCGCGCCGAACAGCACCGTGAGCACCTGCATGACGAAGCGCGTGCGCGCCGCCTGTAGTTGGTCGGTGCGCAGCTTCACGCGCAGCACGTTCTCGTTCTCGCGGTGGAGACGGCGGTTGCCTTTGAGGAGGCGGGCTAGTTTGCGGAACATGAGAATAGAAATTTTGCCGCGAAAGAACGCAGAGGACGCAAAGAGGAATACCCAGAGGAAATTCTTTGCGCTCTTTGCGTTCTTTGCGTTCTTTCGCGGCTGTTCACGATGATTTTCTTCGCCGGCATCGCAGTCAGCTTCCGCGCCGCAGCGCGAGGTCCACCATCATCTGGCAAAGTTCGTTGTAGCTCAGGCCCGCAGCGGCGGCGGCCTTCGGCAACAGGCTCGTCGCGGTCATGCCCGGCAGCGTGTTGACTTCCAGCACCACCGGCTCGCCGTTGGCGCGCACCATCACGTCCACGCGCGCGTAGTCGCGGCCACCGATCGCGTTGAACGCCCCGGAGGCCGCGTCCTGGAGGCGCGCCGTCGTCGCCGCGTCGAAGTCCGCTGGGCAAAAGTATTCCGTCGCGCCAGCGGTGTATTTGTTCTGGGAGTCGTAGCTGCCCTGCTTGGGCCGCACTTCGACCACCGGCAACGCCCGGCCGGCGAGGATGCCCACGGTCGTCTCACGCCCGACGATGCGTTCTTCCATCAGCACTTCGGTGTCGAACTTCAACGACTCGGCGAGCTTGGCGGGAAATTCCGCCGGTGAATCCACGAACTGCAGGCCCACGCTGCTGCCTTGCCGCACCGGCTTGAGCGCGACCGGCGTCTGCCAACCGGCGGGCCATTTCGCCTCCGCTGACTTGAAGGTCATGAACTTCGCCGTCGGCACGCCGAGCGCCACGCACTTCTGCTTGGTCAGCACCTGGTCGAACGCCAGCCGGCTCGCCTCGGGATCGCAGCCGGTGTAGGGCACCCGCATCGCCTCCAACTCGCGCTGCACCGTGCCGTCCTCGCCGTAAGTGCCGTGGAGCGCGAGGAAGACCACCTCCGTGCCGGCGGGCAAAGTCCACTGCCCCGGCCCCTGCGGGTCCAGTTCGTGAACGGTGTGACCGTTCGCGCGCAACGCCGCCGCCACCGCCGCACCCGTGCGCAGCGAGACTTCGCGCTCGGCGCTCGGGCCGCAGAGCATGACGGTGATGTTCAACTTCTCAGCCATGACTCAATCCTCTCCGACAATTTCCACTTCGGTTTCCAGCTCGACCCCGCGTTCGGCGCGCGCCGTCGTGCGGATGACTTCGATGAGCGCCAGCACGTCGCGCGCGGTGGCGGAGCCGTCGTTGATGATGAAATTGCCGTGCACGTCCGACACCACCGCGCCGCCGACGCGCGTGCCCTTCAGGCCGAGTTCGTCGATCAGCTTCCCGGCCGGGCTGACCTTCGTGTTCTTGAAAATGCAGCCCGCGCTCGGCTCCTTGGGCTGCGAGGTCCAGCGCTTTTGCTGGCACTCCTTCAGCCGTGCCTCGATTTGATCGGGCGATACCGAACGGCCCGAGAGCACGGCACCCAGCGCAACGGCGGACTTGAGCAGCGGGCAGCTCCGGTAAGTCGTCTCCACCTCGCGCGCGGCGCGTTCGTGCGCGACGCCGTGGTAATCCATGAAGCGCAGCGACTCGACCGCATCGAAAGTCCAGCCGTTCATCGCGCCCGCGTTCATGCGGAGTGCGCCGCCGAGGTTGCCGGGAATTCCTTCGAGAAATTCCAGTCCGCCGAGGCCGTGCCGTTTCGCCGCAAGCGCAATGTCCTTCAACTTCGCGCCCGCGCCGCAACGCAGCCGACCGCCATCGAAATCAATGCGAGCGAAGGCTGGCGCGCCGAGGTGGATCACAATGCCGCGAATGCCGCCGTCGCGGATAAGGAGGTTCGACCCGCGCCCGAGCAGGAAGAACGGCGCGTCATGGTCGCGGCAGAAACACAGCACCTTCGCCAGTTCGGCCTCGTCCGCGGGCTCGACGTAAGTTTCCGCCGGGCCGCCGACGCGCAGCGTCGTGCGCTTCGCGAGCGGCTCGTTGCGCCGCAGCACCGTGCCGGGCGCAAGCAACGCGCCGAGTTCCGCTGCGAGGTCAGCAGCGTTGCTGGCAGAGCTAATGGGTTCAGCGCACATCATGGCGTGACCACCTCCAAGGACTTCGCTTCGCGTTGCGACGGCGTGAGGCGGGATTTCGCAAAACGCGCGGGCGGCTGCCACTCGGCTGCCTCGTCCTCTTTGCGCGCGGTGGCGGGCAACCCGCACGCGCGAAGGATGCGCTCGGCGATGTCGGCGGCGGCGCTGGGCTGGTGCCACTGCGCGAGTGCGGCTTGCATCTGCGTGCGGGCGGGGGCATTCGCGAGCAGCTCGGAAACGAGCGCGGCGAACTGCGCGGGCGAAGTCGTGCGCTGGTTCACCATCCGTGCCGCGCCGGTGTCGGCGAAGGCACGGGCGTTGTGGAACTGGTGGTCGTCGGCGGAAGTCGGCAGCGGGACGAGGACGGCCGGCACGCGCATCGCGGCGAGTTCCGCGAGCGAGGAGGCCCCGGCACGGCTGACGACGAGCGTGGCCGCGCCAAGCGCGAGTTCCATTTCAGTTAAAAACGGTTGCACGAGCACCCGGCTGACCGCTGACCGCTGACCGCTGAACGGTCCGAATGCCGCGCGTGCCTTGTCCACGTCGTTCGCACCGGTGAGGTGGAGGAATTGGAGGTCGGGATGGCGCGCGGTCAACTCAGGGATCGACGCGAGGACGAGATCGTTGAGGCCGTTCGCGCCCTGGCTGCCGCCAGTGATGACGAGCGTGGGGCGCAGGGGATCGAGGCCCAGCGCCATGCGACAACTTGCGGCATCGGCAGGCGTGAACTGCTCGCGCACGGGCGTGCCGGTGACGGCGTGGCGCTGAATCCACAGGCGATGCGCGGCTTGGGGAAAGCCGACGAACGCCTCGTCCACAACGTGTGCTAGCCAGCGGTTTGCGCGGCCGGGAATAGTGTTCGAGTCGTGGAGAAAAGTCTTCGCCCCAAAGCGCTTTCCAGCCAGCACCGGCGGCGCGCGGGTGAAGCCGCCCATCGCGAGCACGGCGCGGGGCGAACGCGGAGCGAAGAGTTTCTTCGCCGCTTGATACGAAGCGAGGGAGGCGCGGGCGAAGGCGAGCGGATTGCCTTGCAAGGCGACGGCCGGAAGCGTGGCAACTTGCACGTCGCGCGCGGCGCGGACGGCTTGTTGATCCACCTCCTTCGGCGAAACGAGCGCGAGCACGTCACAATCGCGGCGGAGCAATTCACCCGCGACGGCGAGCCCCGGAAAGAGGTGGCCACCCGTGCCACCGCAGGCGATGGCGACGAGGGGTTTTTCCGGAGCGCGTTGCATCTGGTCGGGCGCGGGAAGGCTGAATAGGGGTTGTCGTCGAGCGGCGCGGCGACGGTGAAGGGCTTGTCATGCGCGCGGCGGGCGACGGACAGCACGAGGCCGGTGGACGCAAGCAGCACAACCAGGTTCGAGCCGCCGTAGCTGATGAACGGGAGCGGGAGGCCTTTGTTCGGCAGGACCATAGTGGCCACGCCGACGTTGATGAAGACCTGCACGCCGATGAGGAAGGTGATGCCGATGACGAGGAGCTGGCCGAAGAGGTCGCTCGCCCGCCACGCGATGTTGAAACCGCACCAACAGAGCAAGCCGTAAAGCGCGAGCAGGCCGGCCGTCGCGGCGAGGCCGAACTCTTCCCCGATGACGGAGAAGATGAAGTCCGTGTGGTGCTCGGGGACGAAGCCGGTTTTTTGGCGGCCGTTGCCGAGGCCGACGCCCGTCGTCCCGCCCGCGCCGAGAGCGTAAACGGATTGGAGCTGCTGGTAGGCACCGGTCTTCTCGTATTTCTCCGGGTGCAACCAAGCGTCAATGCGCGCGCGACGGTTTTCGTTGCCCATAAGCAGCACGCAGATGACCGCGAAGCCGGCTACGCCCAATGGCACGAGATACAGCGGCCGCGCGCCGGCGATGAGCAACATCAGCCAAGTGACGAGGCCAAGCAGCAAGGTGGTGCCGAAATCCTTGCCGGCGAGCACGAGCACGAGCGCACAGCCCGCCAGTGCGCCGGGCAGCACGAGGCCCCGCCAGAACTCCTTCATGCGATCGCGATAGAGGCTGGCATAGTGCGCGAGCATCGCGATGACGATGACCTTGGCGAGCTCGGAAGGCTGGAAATTGAAGCCCGGCATCTCAATCCACCGCTTCGCGCCGTTGACTTCCTTGCCTCTCAGCGCGGCATATGCCAGCAGGGCGCAAGCGATGACCAGCCCGGGCCAGACGAGCTTGCGAACCCAGCGGTAATCAATCGCCGCGCATACGAAGCAGGCCAACACACCCAGCACTGCGAAGCGGGACTGCTTGATGAGGAACGCCTCGCCCTGCTGCGTCATGCTCGCGCTGTAGAGCATCACCAAGCCCAAAGCAAGCAGGGCAGCGACACTGAAGGCGAACAACGTGGCGGTGCGGCGGAGGGTCATGCGGGGGAGAAGCTGAAGGCGGGAGCACACCTAGGATTGAGAGCCGGAGTTGCGCATTCGCAGCGAGCCCCGCTCCACCCACTCCCGGCGACCGACGGGACGGAGCGGGGCGGCACTCCGTGCCTCGCTCGCGTCCCATCGTCGCCAGTCAACCGGTGCATCGGTGAGTGGGGTGGTTGGTTGAAGGAATCGTCAGCTTACAGCTTCGGTGCGGGAGCCGGAGCTGCGCCGGAAGTCGGCGCTGGCGCGGCCTTCGGGCCGCCGGCCGGCACATTGAGTTTCTGCCCGACCGTGATGCGGTCGGTCTTGAGGCCGTTCGCCTCGCGCAGTTTCGCAACCGTGGTGCCGAACTTCTTCGCGATGGTTCCGAGCACGTCGCCGGACTTTACGGTGTAGGAGCCGTCGGCGTCAGGCGCGGCAGTGTCAGCGGTGTTCCCGGCCGTGGCTTTCGGAGTCTTCGGAGCCGGAGCGGGGATGTTCAGCTTCTGACCAATCTTGAGTTTCGTGGAATCCACGCCGGGGTTGGCCGCCTCGATGGCCTTCACCGTGACGCCATATTTCTTGGCGATAATGGCGAAGTATTCGCCCTTGGCGACGGCGTGGATCTTGGCCTCGCCCGGAGTGGAATCAGGCGGGGTGGGCGCGGGGGGCGTCACAGCGGGCGGCGGCG
>JBJTAU010000236.1:0-5218 GCA_046090965.1 Limisphaerales bacterium
TTGATCAGCTCGTTTTGGAAGGCCAGCACGCCACGGTCATGCCGCCACCACTCCTGCCAGCGGTAGCCGGGCGGGTCCACGGCGACCACGACCAACCGGACATCGCTACCCGCAAACACCTTCCGCCCCAGCCGGCTCAACCGGCGGGTGTGATACGGATCCGTCGGCACCAGGATCGTGTGTGCGCCGTTTCGTTGAGCCCACTCGCGCACGGCCAGGATTTCATCCCGCGTGCTCGTCACATCCTTGCCGATGGTTTCCTGCGCGGCCTTGGGCACGCCCTCGTGCTCCAGCACGCGACCGATCAGTTCGGTCTCGTGGCTGATGGTGCGGCCCGCCTCCGCCGGCGAGTGCGCGATGTTCGGATACAACACCTTGGGCACGCGTTTCTCGGAGAAATATCTCGCGGCGGCGAAGGCGCGGTATTGCGCGCCTCCCCCCAGCACCACGGCGGCATCCGCCGTCTCGACCGGCTCCGTCACCACCCACGCTTCGATCACCCACGCCAGCCAGCGCTCGCGCGTCTGCCACGCGACGCCCGCAAGCAACGCTCCCACCAGCGCGGTCAAGGCCAGCCACTTCAACCAGCGGCGGGGACGTGACGCGGTGGACTGAGTGGCAGACATCGGGTGAACCACAGACTCAGACCCGCGATTGGGAGAGATACCAGCGCACTGTTTCACGAATACCTTGTTTGAAGGTGTGCGCAGGGTGCCAGCCGAGTTCGCGATGGATCTTCGTTGCGTCGATCGCGTAACGGCGGTCGTGGCCGGGGCGGTCTTTCACGAAGGTGATGAGCTGGCGCGAATGGCCGCCGAGCTGCGGAGCCAGCTCGTCCACGAGGTCGCAGATGAGTTCCACGATGCGGAGGTTAGGCCATTCGTTGTCGCCGCCGATGCAGTAGGTCTCGCCGGTGCGACCGCGCAGTAATGCCTGCCAGAGGGCTTGCGCGTGGTCGGTGACGTAGAGCCAGTCGCGCACGTTCATGCCGTCGCCATAGACGGGGATCGGCTGGCGCGCGGCGACTTTGTTGATCACGACGGGAATGAGCTTCTCCGGGAATTGGCGCGGGCCGTAGTTGTTCGAGCAGTTGGTGATGACGGTGTCGAGGCCGTAGGTGTGGTGGTAGGCGCGCACGAGCATGTCGCTCGCCGCCTTGCTCGCGGAGTAGGGCGAGTTCGGCGCGTAGGGCGTGGTCTCGATGAAATGGCCGGTCGCGCCGAGGCTGCCGAAGACTTCGTCGGTGCTGACATGGACAAAGCGTGGTGCGTGGTGCGTGGTGCGTGAGGAATCGGTGAGCCAAGCGGCGCGGCAGGCTTCGAGGAGGTTGAAGGTGCCGACGATGTTGGTCTGGATGAAGTCGCCGGGGCCTTCGATGGAACGGTCCACGTGCGACTCGGCGGCGAGATGCAGGATATGCGTGATCGCGTGCTCGCGGACGACGCGCAGCACGGCAGGTTTGTCGCGCAAGTCCACCTGCTCAAAGCGATACTTCGGATGCGTGGCGACGGACTGGACGTTCTCCAATCGCCCCGCGTAGGTGAGGCAGTCGAGGTTGACGACGCGCGCGACTTCGGGCTGGGCGATCACGTGGTCCAGCACGTGAGAGCCGATGAAGCCGCAACCGCCGGTGACGAGGAGATTCACGGGTTCAGGCGAGGTTGCCGATGCGCCGGAACTCGGCGGCGACGCCTTGCAGGTAGTCGCGGTATTCACAGTTGGGCATGCGGGCGGTAAGCGCTTCAAACTGCTCGACACTCAGAAAGCCTCGGCGCAACGCCGCCTCTTCCGGGCAGCCGATCTTCACGCCTTGCCGCTTCTCGATGGTCTGCACGTAAGCGGAGGCGTCGTGCAGGCTCGTGCTGGTGCCGGCGTCCAGCCAAGCGAAGCCGCGGCTCAGGCGGCGCACGGCGAGGCGGTCGCGGCGGAGATACTCCTTGTTCAAGTCGGTGATTTCCAACTCGCCGCGCGCCGATGGCTTGAGCGCCTTCGTAAGCGCGACGACGTCGTTGTCGTAGAGATACACGCCGGGCACGGCGTAGTTGCTGCGCGGTTGCTTGGGCTTTTCCTCAAGGGAAATGGCGCGTCCGCTCGCGTCGAATTCCACCACGCCGTAGCGCTGCGGGTCGTGGACGTGATACGCGAAGATGGTCGCGCCGCCGGAAAACTCCGCGACCGCGCGTGGAAAAGTGTCATCGCCGGAGAAGATGTTGTCGCCGAGGATGAGCGTGACCGGGTCGCGGCCGATGAACGACTCGGCGATGAGGAAGGCCTGCGCGATGCCTTCTGGTTTGGCCTGCGCCCGGTATTCGATGCGCACGCCCCACGCAGAGCCGTCGCCGAGGAGTTGGCGGAAGCGCGGCAGGTCATGCGGCGTGGAGATGAGGCACAGTTCGCGGATGCCGCTGGCCATGAGCGTGGTCAGCGGATAATAGACCATCGGCTTGTCATAGACCGGCTGGAGCTGCTTGCTGGCCACGAGGGTCAGCGCATAGAGCCGCGAGCCAGCGCCGCCAGCGAGGATGATGCCTTTCATGGCGTTAATCTTTCCGATGGAGCATCCAGTCGCCCAACACCAGCACGTCCATCTTCGTGCGAAGGAAGCAGTCGAGGGCCTCCTCGGGCCGGCAGACAACCGGCTCATTTTCGTTGAACGACGTGTTCAGGATCATCGGCACGCCGGTCAGCGTGCGATAGCTCTCGATGAGCCGGTGGTAGCGCGCGTTGGTTTCTTTGTGGACAGTTTGTAGCCGGCCCGAGCCGTCCACGTGCGTGGTGGCGGGCACGAGTGCGCGCTTCTCTGGACGCACTTGAAAAACTTCCATCATAAAAGGCACGTCATCCTCCTGCTCAAACCACTCGGCCACATGCTCGCGCAGAATACTGGGCGCGAAAGGACGGAAGCTTTCGCGCCGCTTGATCTTCAAGTTGAGGATGTCCTTCATGTCCGCGCGGCGCGGATCGCCGAGGATGGAGCGGTTGCCCAACGCTCGCGGGCCCCATTCCATGCGGCCTTGGAACCAGCCGATGACCTTGCCCTCGGTGATGGCCTGCGCGGTGCGGCGGCAGAGTTCACTCTCGTCGGAAAGTATTTCGACCGCGCATTTCTCAGCCGCAATGTCCGCCGCCCGGCGGTCGAGCAACGCCTTGATCTCCGCATCGCTCGCGCTCGGCCCCCAGTAGCCGTGGTCCATGTGGAAGCGAGTTCCGTTGCCGCCGAGCCGGTGCAGCACCATGAACGCGGAGCCGATCGCCCCGCCGGCGTCGCCTGCCGCTGCCGGGAGATACATGCGCCGGAAGGGCGACTGGAGATACACCTTGCCGTTGGCAACGGAGTTCATCGCACAACCGCCGGAGAGCGCGAGGTTCGGGCAGCGATACCTCTCGTGGAGCGCAGTGAGCAGCGCGAAGAGCGCCTCCTCATACATCGCCTGCGCGGAGCGGGCCAGGTCCTTGTGGCGCTGGTCGAGCGGTTCGCCTTTCTGGCGCGCGGGACCGAGGAGTTTCTCCAGCTCGGGGCTGAAGACGGTGCCGATCTCCGGCGAGCAGTTGTCCCACGTGTAATGCACGTTCTCGCGGTGGTGGCGGAAGAATTCCAAGCCAAGTTTGAAGGTGCCATCCGTTTGCACGCGCACGAGTTGGCGCATTTGCGCGAGATACTTCGGCTCGCCGTAGGGTGCGAGGCCCATGACCTTGTATTCGTCGCCGTAGTGGGGGAAGCCGATGAACTGCGTGATGGCTGTGTAGAAAAGTCCGAGCGAGTGCGGGAAGAACACACGACCGTCCACCTGAATTTTCCCGCCGCGGCCCATCCCCCACGCCGAACTCGCGAAGTCCCCGAAGCCATCCACCGACAGGCACACCGCTTCATCGAAGCCGCCAACGTGGAATGCCGACGCCAGATGCGCGAGGTGATGCTCGACATGATGCACCTGCGCCCGTAGTTCCTCGCCCGGCAACGCGGCGCGCACGGAGTCGGCGAACGACCCGGCGCGGCGGATGTTGCGAAGGCGGTTGAGGATCAGCTTCGGGCTGGGCAGCCGCCGCACCGCGTAGGCGATACGCCGGAAATTGTGGACGCCCGGATCGCGGTTGAGGCCGATGTGATCCACGTCGGCGAGCTTCAGACCACCTTCGCGCAACACGTAGCGGATGGCCTCAGACGGCATCCCCGACCAGTGCTTCACGCGCCGGAACCGCTCCTCCTCGGCACAAGCGACGAGCTTCCCGTCCCGCACCAAGCAGGCCGAGGAGTCGCCGTGGAAGGCGTTGAGTCCGAGAATGACGGCCAAGCGGGGTATCAGGGCAAGCTGCCGCCCTTGGTCGCGGGGCGGAGGATTCCGGCCCGACCATGTTGGCGCGCTGCGTTCAGTTGTCTGTTTCGCGACACGGAGTCGGAAACGTCTGCCTGCCCGGAGGTGCCGGGCGAAAATTCATTTACCCAGAACGCGAATCAGCAGCGGCAGCAGGCTCGCCGCGCGGCGATGCCAGTTTTCCAACTGCTTCACGCGCTGGAGGACATGCGCCCGCTCGGCGGCCGGAGCGTCTGCGGCGAGCCGTTTGAGCCGGTCGAGCCGGTCTTCCCCGCTCTCGAGGTGTGGTTCGATCTGCTCCTTCAGGAAGCCGGTGGCCAGTGCGCGCAGGCCGGTCTCCGCCTCGTAGCGGTCGCAGCGCGAGCCATTCTGCTCGCAAATCTGCACCGCTCCGGTCTGGCGCAGGAACTTCAACCCTTGGCTCGCCGAACCCTTGCTGATGTCCAGCCGCTCGACGATCTCGTCCAAGCTCAACGGCACAGCGGAGATGTAGAGCAAACCGTAGATTTGCCCGATGGACTTGGGTAGTCCCACCACCTGCGCCAGCCCGACGAAGAGATCTACGGCCTCCGCCTCCAGCGGCGCGAGCCCAGTTGGCGTCTGGTCGGTGGCTGGGTGGCTGGGCGGGCTGGCGGTGGCGGTCTGGATGGCCATGAACTACGCCACGTATAAGGTCATGTGGGGGCGAAAAGTTCAAGAAATTTTGAACAACCAACCATCTACCAGCCAACAACGGCCACGCGAAGATCCGGCACCGCCCTGCGCCCATTTCCCCGTTGACGCTCCCCTTAACCGGCCCGTAGGCTTTTTCCCATAACTGCGGTGTCGCCTGTCGTGACCCTGCGGGAATTGCTCATGGCCGAAGGTTACTGCGTCAAATGCAAGGCGAAGAAGGAAATCACCGA
>JBJTAU010000237.1:0-3740 GCA_046090965.1 Limisphaerales bacterium
CCTCTCCCCCGATGGGGGCGAGGGAGAAGACAGAGTGTGTCTTCGCCTTCCCGACGTCCGCGAGACTGGCGGCCTGCACCGAATCCGAGCTGCGCGGGTGCAAGATGGGTTTTCGCGCGCCCTACGTGGCGGCGGCGGCGCAGGCGGTGGTGAGCGGCGCGCGGGACTTGCACCGCCTCCACTCGCTGTCGACCGCCGAGGCGCGCACGGCGCTGATGGCGTTGCCCGGCGTGGGGCGGAAGATCGCGGACTGCGTGCTGCTCTTCGCTTACGGAAAACAGGACGCCTTCCCCGTGGATGTGTGGATGCGGCGTGCGCTGACGGAGCTGTATTTCCCGCGCCGCCGGCCGTCGGCGAAGCGGCTGGAGAAGTTTGCCAACACTCACTTCGGGCCGAACGCGGGGTATGCGCAGCAGTATTTGTTTCACTACGTGCGGGTGAAGAGAGTGGTTAGTAATTAGTGATTAGTGTTTAGTTGGGCGAGTTGCTTCGGGCGCATTCGGACTCCCGTCGCGACTAATCACTAACTACTAATCACTTTCCGATGCTCGAAGTCACCTTCACCCCCGCTGAGTTCGCCGCGCTGCGGCAACGCGATTTGTCCCGCACGGTGTGCGTCGTCTTCGACGTGCTGCGCGCGACGAGTTCGATGGTCACCGCACTGGCGAACGGCGCGCGTGAAATCATTCCTGTCGCCGAAATCGCCGAAGCGGTGGCGCTGCGACAGGCGCAGCCCGACTTGCTGCTGGCGGGCGAACGCGATGGGGTGCGCATCTTGCGCGCGCAGACGGGGAGTGTGGACTTCGATCTCGGCAATTCGCCGCGTGAGTTCACGCGCGAGCGCGTTGGCGGGCGCAGCCTCGCGATGACGACGACGAACGGGACGCGCGCGTTGCAGGCGTGTCGCGGCGCGAGGCGCGTGCTGGTGGGAAGTTTTCTCAATCTCGGCGCGATGGCGGACTGGCTCGCGCGGGAACGCGTCGAGGACTTGCTGATCGTTTGCTCGGGCACGCACGAAGAGGCGGCTTACGAAGACGTGCTCGGCGCGGGCGCGCTGTGCGACGCGGGGTGGGCGCAGTTCGCTGGGAAGCACGTCGCGGATTCGGCGCAAGTGGCCCGGGAAATCTATCGGCGGGGCAGGGGGGATTTGCTGGCTGCGGTGCAGCACGCGCGTAACGCGCGACGGCTGCTGGCGGGGCCGGACCTGCGCGATGACGTGGCACTTTGCCTCCAGCGCGATGCGACGAACGTGCTTGCGGAGCTGGGCGCGGATGGCGTGGTGCGCCTCGTGGCAGGCTGAGTTTGTGTTCGGGTGGCACCGGCGTCTCGCGGGTTGGGTTCGGCGTCTCGCCGAATCCGAGACTGCGCGAGCGCCAAAGTGGTGGCGGATGCGCGACCACTTCGTTAGCCCAAGTTTCCGGCGGGTTGCCGGAAACGACCCGCGAGACGCGGGTGCCACCCGAGGCGAAATTCGCTCGCGTGTCGTGCTCAGGCTGGTTTCCATCCGCGTTATGAATTTCGCTCGTTTGCTTGTCGTTGGGGTCGCCGCCACATTGCTGGCCGGAGTTGCGCCAAACGCGCCCGCCGCAGATTCCGCGCGGCCGAACATCGTCATCATCCTTGCCGACGACCTGGGCTACGGCGACTTGAGCTGCTACGGGCACCCGACGATTCGCACGCCGCACTTGGATCGCATGGCGGCGGAGGGGATGCGGTTCACGGAGTTTTATTCCGCCGCTGAGGTCTGCACGCCGAGCCGAGCCGCGTTGCTGACGGGGCGCTATCCGATCCGCAGCGGCATGTGCCACGATCAGTTCCGCGTGCTGCGCAACCGTTCGCTCGGCCATTTGCCCGACAGCGAGATCACCTTGGCCGAGGCGCTGAAGGCGAAGGGCTACGCGACCGGCTGCATTGGCAAGTGGCACCTCGGCGTGTGGGAGTTCAACCCCGCCGGTCACCCGCGCAAGCACGGCTTCGACTACTACTACGGGCTGCCGCACTCGAACGACATGGACCCCTCGCCGCTCGCGCCCAAGGGCGGCGCGAACAAACTCGCCGAGCAGCAGGCCGCGTGGTGGAACTCGCCGCTCTACCGCAACGAAGAACTCATCGAGCGGCCGGCTGACCTCAGCACGCTCACGCAGCGTTACACGGACGCGGCGGTGAAGTTCATCCAGGCAAACAAGTCCAAGCCGTTCTTACTCTACTTCCCGCACACGTATCCGCACACGCCGCTGTTCGCGTCGAAGACGTTTCGCGGCACGAGCCAGCGCGGCATTTACGGCGACGTAGTCGAGGAACTTGATGCGAGCGTGGGCCGCGTGCTCGGCACGTTGCGCGCCGAGCAGCTCGCGGAGAACACGCTCGTCTTTTTCACCAGCGACAACGGCCCGTGGCTCAGCATGAACCAGCAGGGTGGCTCGGCGGGGCTGTTGCGCGAGGGCAAAGGCTCGACGTGGGAGGGCGGCATGCGCGTGCCGGGCATCGCCTGGTGGCCGGGCAAAATCAAGGCCGCGCAGACGCAGCGCACGTTGGCGTGCACGAGGGACCTCGGCACCCCGAGCCTGAAGCTCGCGGGCGCGGACGTGCCGGCGGATCGGCCGATTGACGGGCTGGACATTCGCCCGCTGCTGTTCGGCACGGGCACGGTGCCGCGCGAGGCTTATTTCTTCTATCGCGGCACGCGGCTGATGGCGGCGCGCGTGGGCGATTACAAGGCGCACTTCATGACGCAGGCCGCCTACGGCCAACCGAAGGAAGACGTGCACGAGACGCCGCTGCTCTTCAATTTGCGCGTGGACCCGAGCGAGAACTTCAATCTCGCCACGAACCATCCGGCGATGCTCAGCCAGATCGCGCAGTCGGTGGAGAAGCACAAGAGGACGCTCACCCCGGCGCAAAGCCAGCTCGTGGAGTTCCAGCCGCTGCCGGGAAAAAAGTAGCCGCCCGGAACGGTGCCTTGGGACACTGCGCGTTGGCCGCCGGGTTACTTGCTGAACGCCGCGTGCTTCGCGTCGCCGCCGGCCTGGAGGAAGGCGAGGAGGTCGAGAATTTGCTCGCGATTGAGCAGGTTCAGCAGGCCGGGGGGCATGATCGAGTTGCTCTGGGGTTTCACCTTTAGGTCCTTCTTCGCGAACTTTTTCACCATGGCTTCGCCGGGGCCGGTCTGAAGCGTGAGCGTGTCGGCGTCTTCCTTGACGGCGAAGGCGGTGAAGGGATCGTCGCTGCCGACGGTGATTTCGAGCGGGCGATAGCGAGGCTCGATGGTCTTCGAGGGTTCGAGGAGTTCGCCCAGCACGGTCTTCGCCTCGCCCTTGTATTTGGCGAAGACGCCGGTCAGCTCCGGTCCCCACAGCACGCCGTCCGCGCCGACTTTGTGACAGGCGATGCAGCCGACGGTGGTGAAGAGCGCCTTACCTTTGGCGAAGTCGCGGCCCTTGGCGAGCTTCGGCAACTCCGGCTCCAAGTCGGCGAGCGTCCACTCGGTGATGACGGGCGCGGCGGGCTCGGCGTGGCCCTGCGCGAGATACTCGTCGAGATCGGGCACGACCTTGAGGATGCCACGCATGCGCTGCCAATGGCCGGGGTAGGTGCAGAGGAAGGGATAATCGCCCGGTGCGCTGGGGGCATTGAAGCGCAGGCGCAGCGTGTCGTTCGGGTTCAACATCTTCGTGGCCTGGAGCACCTTGGGCGACGCTGGCACGTAGAGCCGGCCCTGGGCGTCCGGCTGCGGTGGCGTC
>JBJTAU010000238.1:0-8960 GCA_046090965.1 Limisphaerales bacterium
CACCACGCCCCACGCCCCACGCCCTGCTTCACCGTCTGCCCCCCAAAGGGCGCCGACCTTTCTCAGGAAACCATCCGTGACGCGCTGGCCGGCATTCTCGAACTTGGCTTCCCCACCGCGCTCTACCAACTCCCGCAGGTCACGCAGAACGAGATGTCGCCGGAAACCGTGGCCAGCCTCGCCGCGCGCTTCCCGAACTTCATCCTGTTCAAGGACACCAGTGGCGCGGACCGCGTCGCGAACTCGGGCCAGGACCTCGGCGGCGTCTTTCTCGTGCGTGGCGCGGAGGGCGGCTACGCGACTTGGCTCAAGTCCGGCGGCGGGCCTTACGACGGCTTCCTCCTGAGCACGGCGAATTGCTTTGGGCGTGAACTGCACCAAGTCATCGAGTTGCAACGCGCAGGGTGGCGTGACCAAGCCCAGCGCCTCTCCGACGGTCTCTCCGCCGTGGTGAAGGAAGTCTTCGCGCTCGTCGCCGGCCTGCCCGATGGCAACGCTTTTGCCAACGCGAACAAGGCGATGGACCATTTCTTCGCGCACGGCCCGCGCGCCGCGAGCGTGCCGCCGCCGCGCCTGCACGCGGGCAGCCGTTTGCCCGTCGAGGTCAGTCGCCAGACCGGCGCGGCCTTGGAGCGGCACGGCTGCTTGCCCGTCGCTGGTTACTTGGCTTGATCTGCGCGGAGTTGGAAGCGAGCGCGCCGCAACTTCCGCGTTGAGCCGGCGTGGCGCGTTCGCCAAGCTGACTTCATCATGCGCACTGCCAAAGCCTCCGTCCTCGAAGCGTTCAACGCGCCGCTCCGGTTGCACACTTACGAGGTGCCCTCGCCCGTGGAGGCGGGTGCGGTGCTGGTGCGCACGGAGATGGCCGGCATCTGCGGCACGGACGTGCATCTGTGGCAGGGGCAGTTGCCCATCAAGCTGCCGGTCATCCTCGGGCACGAGACGGTCGGGCGCATCGCCGAGTTGGGCGAAGGTGTGGCGAAGGACTGGTCCGGCCAGCCGCTGAAGGTCGGCGACCGCGTTACGTGGAACTCCGCCGTGTCTTGCGGCCAGTGTTACTACTGCGCGGTGAAGAAGCAGCCGACTCGGTGCGCGCAACGACGGGCCTACGGCATCGGCTACCCGTGCGATTGCGCGCCGCACTTCCTCGGCGGCTACGCGGAGTTTCATTATTTGCGGCCGCGCACGACGATCTTCAAGCTACCCGACGACCTACCCACCGAGTCCGTCATCGGCGCGGGCTGCGCGCTCATCACGGCGATCCACGGCGTCGAGCGCACGGGCATCGCGTGGCAGGACAACGTCGTCGTGCAGGGCGCGGGACCGGTGGGCATCGCGGCGCTCGCGGTGGCCAAGAGCGCGGGCGCAGGCAACGTCATCGTCATCGGTGCGCCGAAGCACCGGCTGGAGATGGCCAAGCGCTTCGGCGCGGACGAGGTGATTGATCTGGAGGAGGTCCCCACGCCCGCCGCCCGCCTCGCGCGCGTGCGGGAGTTGACCGGTGGCTACGGCGCGGACGCGGTGCTCGAGTGCGTCGGCCATCCGAGCGCGGTGGTCGAGGGCATGGAGCTGTGCCGCGACGGTGGGAAGTATCTGGTGCTCGGTCATTATTGCGACGCGGGCACCGTGGCCTTCAACCCCCACGTCATCACGCGCAAGCAGCTTCAGGTCTTTGGCTCGTGGTCCAGCGAGCCGCGGCACTTGCAGGCGGCGATTGGGTTTCTCCAGCGGAACCAGCGGGAGTTTCCTTTTCACGAGATGGTCTCGCACCGCTTCACCATCGAACAAGCGGACGAGGCGTTGCAGACGACGGCGAAATGGCAGTCGGCCAAGAGCGTGATTGTGCCGTGATTGGCGGGCGGGCAGGAAATACCCCGATGCCACCGCCGGGAAAAGTCAGGCTTGGCGCGTGTGCGATTGGCGGCTAACTTGCGGCTGTGAGTTCCAGACGCGCACGAATGCGAATGGCATCCTGAAGCAGCACTGGCTGCACGTGGCGCTCCACTTCGTCGTGGACGCGGTCATCTTCGCGGTGGCGTTCGTCATCGGCACGCACGTTGTCATCCCAGATGACGACTTTTACATGCGGCTCACAGCCTACGTGCCCGGCATCCTGCTTGGCTCGGCGATGTTCCCCTGCCTGGTCTATATCTTCGGCCTCTACTCCCCGCAGAGCTACAAGCAGAGGGTGACCAAGCGGGCCATTGTGCTAGGCATCTGCTTGGTGGGCACGGTGCTGATGATGATCGCCCTCGGCTACGTCAAGAAATCCTTCACCATTGGCCGCGAGGTTTTTCTTTACAGCGTGAGCGTCGCCTACTGCACGGTGCTGATCCACCACGGCTTCCTGCTTCGCTCGCTGCGCAACTACCGGGAGCGCGTGGCCTTCATCATGACCTGCACGTTCGACGAACTGGAGGCGCGCTTCTTCCAGTCTCTCGGCACGGAGAACATGGAGTTGGCCGGCCTCATCCACTACGACAACTACCAGCCCATCGGTGAGATGCGCGTGCTGGGCAAGGTCAGCGACCTCCAGGACATCGTCCGGCGCGAGAACATCCACCGCGTGCTCTGCACCAGCAGAAGCATCGGTGATCCCTCGATGTGCAAGGCCTTCTGCGAGCTGCGCTACTCCGGCGTGCAGGTCATGCCGCTCGTCAGCGTCTTCGAGGAGGTGCACCAGCTCGTGCCGCTTGAATTGATCACGCCCGAATGGCTCCTGGCCGCGAGCGCGCAGCCGCACATGCTCTACATCAAGAAGGTCAAGCGCGCGTTCGACATCGTGGTCTCGCTGCTGGGACTGGTGTTCCTTGGCCCGGTCATGTTGCTGGGCATCCTTGCCACGAAGCTGTCCTCCGCCGGTCCCGCTTTCTACAAGCAGGTCCGCTCCATGCGCACCGACGCCGAAAAGCACGGCGCGGTCTGGTCCAGCGCCGGCAAGGATCCGCGTTCCACGCCCGTTGGCCACTTCCTGCGCAAGTATCGCATCGATGAAATCCCGCAGCTCTTTAACGTGCTGCGCGGTGACATGTCCTTTGTCGGCCCGCGCCCGGAGCGCCCCGTGTTCATCGAGGAGCTCGCGCAGCAAATCCCGTATTTCCAGGAACGGCTCATGGTGCAGCCCGGCATCACCGGCTGGGCGCAGGTCAATTATCCCTACGGCTCGTCAGTGGAGGACGCGAAGTGGAAGCTCGAATACGACCTCTACTACATGAAGCACATGAGCCTGTTCCTCGACCTGTTCATCCTGCTGGACACCGTCCGCATCGTGCTGCGCGGCGGGATGAAGGGCGACGCGAAGGACCGGCTCCCACGCTACGAGGCGATCTGGTTCTTCCGCGTCTTCGGCAACGAGGAGCCGCGCGCCCCGCGCCCGCCGGCTTCGTGAGCGCGCCGCGCCACGACTTCCCTCCATTGCAATTTCGCCCGTGCCGTTCCAGCTGCACCGTCCCGTCCCGCAGCACGCGCACGATCACCTTCCGCCACCCAGCCCAACACTTCGTTCAATCCGCGCGGCATGCGGCGATGCGCATCCGCAGCACTGACCGGCTCACTTTGAAACTGCCGGTTGCGTTCGGGCAGACGCGCTTGGCTGGCGGCAACCCAGCCGCCAGACTTCCGTGGCTCCACTAGGCTTAGATCACCTGTCTGCACGCTCGCCATGATGTCCACCCGTTGCAGTTCCTTTCGACCCATGGCTAAGGTTCCCATCGGGGCAAGGGTGGCTCACGCCACCCGCCCAAAGGAGACATTCTCAAAGAGTCGAGACGCGGTAGGCTGATTGACTCGATCGACGCTCGCCGATACCGTTTCGCGCCATGATGGCTGGAACTGCAACGGCAACCACCGCGAACGCCCAACCGAATTTTCGCGTCGGCGACGAGCGGCTGATCAAGCTTACCGCGAACGCCGCGAAGAAAGTTTCGACGCTGCTCACCAAGCAGGGTCGGCCCGCTGGCGTGCTGCGCGTGGCCGTGATCGGCGGCGGCTGCTCCGGCCTGCAATACAAGATGGACCTCCAGGACCGCCCGCAGAACCGCGACTTCCTCGTCGAGAGCGCGGGCGTGAAGGTGGTCGTGGATCCCAAGAGCGCGCTCTACGTGACCGGCAGCGAGCTGGACTATGTGGACGCGCTGACCGACGGCGGGTTCAAGGTGAAGAACCCCAACGCCGCGACGAGTTGCTCGTGCGGCGAGAGCTTCAGCGCGTGAGCGTTTCCGAAGGCAAAAGGAAAAACGTAAAACGCAAACGGAAGAGCCGACGCGGCCGACTTTTGCCTTTTACCTTTTTACTTTTGCCTTCCTCAAACTCATGACCGACTGCTTCGCCCTGCTCGACGAGCCGCGTCGTCCGTGGCTGGACGTGGACGCGCTCAAGGCCAAGTTCCTCGCCCGTTCCGCCGAGGTGCATCCCGACCGCGTCCACGGCGCGCCCGCGGCCGAGCGCATCGCTGCGCAGGAGCGTTACACTGCGTTGAACGCGGCGTTCACCACGCTGCGCGAGCCGAAGGACCGGCTGCAGCATTTGCTGGAACTCGAACTCGGCGCGAAGCCCGGCGGCCTGCAATCCACGCCGCCCGAACTCACCGACCTGTTCTTTGAGGTGGGCCGCCTCTGCCGCGACATGGATTTCTTCCTGCTGGAGAAGGGCCGCGCCAACTCGCCGCTGCTCAAGGTAAAGATGTTTCAGCGCGCGATGGACTGGACGACCCAAATCAATGCCCTGCAACTTCGACTGAACGCAAAGCGCGGGGAGCTGGAGGCGGAGTTGCAGGCGATGAATTCGGTTTGGGTCACCGCGCCAGCGCAGCCGGAGGCGCGGCGAGCCGCACTGCCGCTGCCCCGGCTGGAGCAACTTTACAGGACGATTAGCTTCCTCAGCCGGTGGACGGCGCAGTTGCAGGAGCGCGTGGTGCAATTGGCGTTTTGACTAACCCTTCTCCTGCTCCTGATCTTGATGCCAGGGTCACGATTCTGACGAGGCAGGCGAGGGCGGCGTGGCGTGGGCAGCGTCGGCCCCGCCGCCTTGCAATCCGCCATGTTTTCCGTCTGGAGCCGCTGGAATCGGGCATGGACTTTGGTGGAGGTCTGCCCCACAAGCATCAGCGCTTGACTCCGGTTTTCATCCGCCACCTGTCCATCAAAACGGGGTAAGTCCACTTCGCGATGACGGTGAAGACTGTGACGCTGACCACCGGCTCGCTACGATCAAATGATGCCTAAGCATCGAACTAGGGGGGGGGACTGAAAATCGCTGAAGATGCCACCGAACCTGTGACTATCATGTGACCGCACACACCTCTGCGTTTGGATGAGAATGGTGGCTGGGGCCGGAATCGAACCGGCGACACGCGGATTTTCAGTCCGCTGCTCTACCAACTGAGCTACCCAGCCAACCGGGAGCGGGAAGCTAGCCCGCAGGTTTTCCCAGCAGCAAGCATTTTATCCCAGTCCCCGGCCCTCAATACACGTCGCGCTGGTAGCGCTTGTCCTTTTTCAGCGCGGCGACGTAAGCCGTCGCCTCCTCGGCGCTCTTGCCGCCGGCGGTCTGGATGACTTGATGCAGCACAGCGTCCACGTCTTTCGCCATGCGCGACGCATCGCCGCAGACGTAGAAGCCAGCGCCCGCCTCCAGTTGCGCATAGAGCTCATTCGCGTGCTCGAGCATCCGGTCTTGCACGTAGATCTTCTCCGCCTGATCACGGCTGAACGCGAGGTCGAGCCGGTGCAACACACCGTCGCGCTGCATCGTTTCGACTTCTTCGCGGAAAAGAAAATCCGTCCCTGCGCGCTGGTCGCCGAAGAACAGCCAGTTCTTCCCCTTTGCGCCGGATGCCCGCCGCTCTTCGAGAAACGCGCGGAACGGCGCGATGCCCGTGCCGGGGCCGACCATGCTCATCGGCGCGTCGGGGTTCGCGGGCGGACGGAAGTTCTTGTTGTGATGCACGAAGACCGGCACCGCCCCGCCCGCCGGCACGCGCTCGGCGAGGAACGTCGAGCACACGCCCTTGCGTGCGCGGCCCAGCGAGTCGTAGCGCACCACGCCCACGCAGAGATGCACTTCGCCGGGATGCGCTTTTGGGCTGGAGGAAATTGAGTAGAGGCGCGGCTGGAGTTTCTTGAGCAACGCGACGAACTCGGTGGGCGTGAACTTTGCGGTCGGGTGCCCGTGGAGCAGGTCAATGATCTCGCGGCCCCAGAGGACCTTGGTCAGCTCGCCGTTGGTGCCGGGCGCGGTCAGCTTCAGCAGTTCCGCGTCACCGCTCCGCTCCGCCACCGCTTTGAGCAGCGGCGACGGGATGCGGGTGATTTCGTAGTGGTGGACCAGCGCCTCGCGGAGCGAAGTCTCCTTGCCGTCGCGGTCGGGCACCGGCTCTTCGCCGGAACGACCGAGCGCGCGAAGAGGTTCCTCCGCCAGCTCCGGGCAATTCGTGGCGCGCACGCCGAGCGCGTGAGGAAGCGGCGGCGGGAGGAAGTATTCGTCAGGATGGGTTGGTTGGTCTTGTTCATGTTCAGCACGTTTTCCAATGAGTGTTGTTCACCCGCCGAAGAGCCTTAGCGGGCGAAATGCCAACGCTGGCCCGGCGGCTGCTGAAAGGAATTTCCGTTGCGGATGAATCGAACTCGTCACATGACCGAACCTCTCGACAGTCGCCAGCTTCGCGCGTTCGTTACCCTTGCAAACACGGGCAGTTTTACGCGCACGGGCAAGGACTTGTTCCTCACCCAGTCGGCGATCAGCCACGCGATCAAGGCCCTGGAGGAGGATGTCGGCTGTCGCCTTTTTGACAGGGTGGGCAAATCCGTGGCCCTGACGCCGGCGGGCGAGCAGTTGCTGCATTACGCAAAACGAATTCTTGGCGAAATGTCCCACGCACGCGGCTCGCTCCACCGCCTCGGCAAGTGGGGCCGCTCACACCTGCGCTTGGCGACGAGCGAGGCCGTGTGCGAGGCGCTGTTACCCAACGTCCTCGCCCAGCACAAGGAGCAGTTCCCGCAATGCCAGGTTACTGTCTCCTCCGCTGACATGAGCGAAGCCGTGGATCTGCTCCACAATGGCCACGCCGACCTCGTCCTGAGCCTCGAGCCCGGGCCCGAATCGGGCGTGGAGTTCGTGCCGCTCTTCGCCGATGAACTCCAGTTTCTGGTCAGCGCCCAGCACCCGTGGGCCGTCGCGCGACAGGTCACGCGCGCCGAGATTCCCACGCAGCCCTACATCCTTTACAGCCGGTCGAGCTTCACCTCGCGGCTGTTGGAAGGCTATTTCCGCCACGAGGACATGACCCTGCTTACGATGATGGAGGTCGGCAGCATGAGCGCCATCCGCGAGATGGTCGCGCGCGGGTTGGGCGTGGCTATCCTTGCCCCGTGGGTGGCTCGCGAGGAACTCGCCGCCGGCTCGCTTGTGGCCCTGCCGTTGGGCCGCCGCAAGCTGGTCCGCAACTGGGGCGTGCTGCACCGGCGCGGCCGGCGGCTCAATCTGGCCGAGGAACAGTTTGTCACCCTCTGCCGCCGCGAAGGCGCGCAACTGGCCGGCTCTGGCAAGGCCGAGGCGCAGGCGGCATAGGCCCCTGCCGGCGATTGGCTGTGGCGAGCCCGCGCGCCAAGTCATTGAACCTTGCTCTTTCTCCAGCCAGCATCGTTGCTGATGACTCCGCGTGAGCGCCCCTTCAGTTTCACCAAGGGTGCGGTGCACTTTCCGGCGCTAGCCCTGTGGCTTGATGCCCACGACGGCCGCAGCGCGGACGAGTGGGCCGTTGTCACCCATGCGCACTCCGACCACATCGCGCGCCACAAGCGGGTCATCCTCACCGATCCAACCGCGCGCCTGTTGCGCCAACGCCTCGGCGGTGCGCGGGAAGAGCGGGTGCTGCCGTTTGGGGAGCGCGCCGAGTTCTCCGGACCGCATGGTGACTTCGCGCTTACGCTGCTGCCGGCCGGACACATTCTCGGCAGCGCGATGGTGCTGGTGGAGTGGAGCGGCGGCTCGTTGCTCTACACCGGCGACTTCCGGTTGCGCCCAAGTCCGGCCTGCGAACGGTGCGACTTCACCGTCGCGCGCGGCTGCGACTGGCTCGTGATGGAAACCACTTTTGGCCGGCCCGCCTACACCTTCCCGCCGACGGCGGAGGTCGTCGGTGAACTTCTGGCCTTCTGCCGCGCCGCGCTCGCCGCCGGTGAAACTCCGGTTCTCCTCGGCTGGACGTTGGGCAAGGCGCAGGAACTCCTCTGCCACCTGCTCGCCAGCGGCATGCGCGTCGGCGTGCATGAGGCCGTGCTGCCGCTGGCGCACATCTACGAGCAGTGCGGCGTGCGTCTCGGGGCCTACGAAGCGCTGGACATCACCAGGGCGACGGAGCGCGTCCTAGTGTGTCCGCCGACGTTCGCGCAATCCGCCCAGCGCGCCGCGTTGGGCCCGTGCCGGCTCGCCGTCGCCACTGGTTGGGCGATGGACAGCAGTGGCAAATACCGCTCCGGCGTGGACGCGGCGTTTCCGGTGAGCGATCACGCGGACTTCCCCGAGCTGATCGAGTTCGTCCGCCAAGTCCGCCCGCGCCGAGTCTTCACCACGCACGGTTTCGCCGCCGACTTCGCCGCGACCTTGCGGGACCTGGGCTTCGATGCCCAGGCGCTGGTGAACGCGGAGCAACTTACCCTTTCGCTCGGAGTGCCGCCTGTCACCAACGCCACCAGCTGAAGTCCGGCTCGGGCCGCTTCCGCAAACTCCACTTGCCTTTGGACGGCTGTTCGCAACACTCGCGCGCCTATGAGCAAGTCATCCGGTCATAAAGTCTCCAAGAAATTCGCCGCCTACCCGCGCCTCAACCCGCTCGGCGTCGGCAAGGACATCTCCGCCGCCGACCTGATTGACCAGGTCAAGCTCGCCTACAACGGCGGCCGGCTCCGCGAGGCCGCGCAGCTCCTTGCGACGAAGAGGCTGCCGCGGGCCGGCTTACTCGG
>JBJTAU010000239.1:0-2724 GCA_046090965.1 Limisphaerales bacterium
GTCGTATACCGCTTGCCTTTCATGGCTGTTGCCTTTCTGTGTCGGCCACAGACTAACACTCTCCCCGGCCCGAATTAGCGAGGCCACGTCAGAAGGTTCGGATATAGTCGGCACGGGATCTACGCCGGAGTGGGTTCTTGGCCAGTTATCCCACTTTCCAACTACTGATCGAAAACTGCTTTCTGGACGCTCCGCGCTTCGATCAGTTTTTGCATGTTCATGGTTGTCAGTGTCGTGTCGTTTTCAAGATGTGGCCGTCTCTGGGCGTTGGGTTTGGTTTCGGCGGGGGCGTCAGGGAGACTTGCTGGCGGCCTCAGGATCGAGTCTCAGCACGCCGTTCTCGCGCACGACGCCGAGATGCGCATTGATGGCCGTGCCCACGGGGTCTGGGCCGTTGTGACCGAGACGGCGGCGGATTTCCTTCCGCAGCCAGACATAGGCGGAGTAGTCGGCATACGGCGTGTTGCCATGCGGGGCGCCGGTGACGGTGTTGATGTCCTCGTTGAAGGCCGGACTCTTCACGAGTTCGAGTTTGATACGCTCGATCAGTCGCGCGTCCACCTCCTCCGCCAGAAGACCGTGGACACCCGCCAGCAGATAGTTTCCGGAATCGCAGAAAAACCAGGATCCGCCGAAGACGTAACTGCCGTTGTGCCCGCCCAGCAGCGAGCCGTCCGCCTTGGAAATCACCCGCAGGCCATAAGGAGACTTGACCTTTTCTGACGTGCGATAATGCGTCAGCACTTGTTCGTCGGTGAGCACCTTCCGCCCAAAGACCGCATAGGTCAGAGTTGCACCGTAGAGGACATCCTGGCCCAGGATATCCTGCTGTTTCATGCTGGTGGGCATGAAGCCGAGCTTGGTGTTGAACATGCGCTGATAGGCGGCGATAGCCCGCTGGATGTCTTCCTCCGTGGCGGGCAAGCCGAGTTCTCGGGCAGCCATCAACGCGCCGCAGTGAAAGCCCTGATTGCTCGCGGGTGCGTCGTCATCGTCGTATGGGAGGAGATCCATGTAGGTCTTGAAACCTTTATGCGGAGCATTGGGCAGAGGCGGTGGAATGTAGGCGCCGTCCTTTTCGTGCTTCCGGATAAACTCGTAGGCGCGGCGCACCAAAGGCTCGTTCAACGTGGCGCCGGCCCGCTTGGCCAGGGCGGCCCAGATCAGGTAATACTGCGCGTTATCCTCATAGTTCATCCGGGTCCAGAAAACGGCACGCATCGTCTCCGCGGTCACCTCGGGGTTGTCCAGACCGAGAGCGGAATAAATGCCCGTGCTCACCCACTGCTTCCAGCCGTAACTCATGCCGGAGATGAAGATGAATCGGCCGTCGCGCGGCTGGTTCTGATCATCAAGCATCAAGTTGCGGCGCAGCAGATAGAAGGACGTGTTACGGAGAATTGCCTCTTCTGCTGATCCGGCCCAACCCTTGCCGTTGGCGACCGCCAGATGAGTGGCGAGTTGCGCGTCGTAATGGTTGCGCGCAGGACTGGCGAAGACCCACGTCGTGAACCGCCGGGTTTCGCCCGCCGCCAACGACTGCCAGCCGTCCATTTGATACTGGTAATGGTCCTGCGCATCTTCGCCCGGTTGGCCTGGGACCGATTTTCGGATGGTGATGGGATACGGCTCGCTGGCATCGCCGGTGAGGATGGCGATGCGTCCGGCCGGGCCGGGAGCGACGAGCACATCGCAGCGGTTTTCCCACAGCCCGGGTGATTCGGCGATGAGACCAAACACCCGGCCCGTCGAGCGAACCATTGCAACCGGAAAAGTCTCTCGCTTGGGACGCGAGCGTTCCGTGCCAAACAGGGTCCGCGCCTTGATCGGCCCGGAGAACGAAGCGAACTCCCCGTCGAGCGCGAGGTCGAGGGGAAAGGCGACGGTGAAGCGTTGCGGGGAGTTTGCGGTGACTTCGAGGGTGCGCTCCACGAGCGACGGGGTCTTCTGAAGGATGCGCCAGCGCAGGGTCAGGCCGTTGATTTCCTGCGGTCCCAGTTCGATGAGCCCTGCCTTCTCCGTCTTGGTCTTGAACTTCACCGGAACCCATTCCGCCCCCGGCAGCTTCAATTCCACGCCCGCCGGCGCGGCGTCGCTGGATCGACCGACAAGCGTATCGCCGGAGCGATACTCGATGCCGGTTACGCCGCCCTTTTCGACCAAGGTCGCGCGCAGCGGAACGGATTCAGCGACCGCCGTGACATGGGCTGCTGCCGCCAGTGCTATTGCGGCAACGGCAATGCTCGTCAGTTTTTGCAGGTTCATGGTTCTATCGTTTTCAAGATGTCGCGGTCGCCGGCGCGATGAGCAGCGCGGAGATGACTTGTGCGATGCTTGTGCTTCTCATCGGGAAATCTCGGATCGCTTTCATTGGCCCACGACCAGCTTCGTCAGGGCCTTCACGTCTTCAGCGGAGAGGCTGCGGGCGTAGAGGCGGAAATCGTCGAGGGAGCCGCCAAGGAAGGCTCCGCCGGTGTTACTGATAGGAATTTGCTTTCTGGACGCTCCGCGCTTCAAAAAGGAGCGTTTCATGCGGCGTTCAAAAAATGGACGGCTCACTTATCGGATAACAAATCCAAAACCAAAGCCGACATGCAAAAAAACAAACATGCCTTGCTTAATTTTCCTGAAGGCATGGCACAACTCATTCAAGTGTTGAGTCATCATGTGGGGCATGAAGCGATTCGTCTCAATAGTGCTGTTGAACAACTCAACTACAACCCT
>JBJTAU010000240.1:0-3799 GCA_046090965.1 Limisphaerales bacterium
ATGTTGTCCAACGTGTGCGAGCTGCCGCGGCCTAGCTCGTTCGTCCAGATGACGAGGGTGTTGTCGAGCATCGTGCCGGTGCCGCCGGGTTCGGGCGTGGTGGAGAGTTTCGTGATGAGGTTGGCCAGTTCGCGGGCGAACCCCGTGTTGATTTTCACCAGCTTGGCGGCCACGGCTTCGTCCTTGTCTTCGTGCGACAGGGAGTGATGGCCTTCCTTGATGTCGAGCCAGTTCATGCGCGCGCCCCCGACGGACTTCGTGAACTGGAGCGTGGCGACGCGGCACATGTCGTTGACGAAGCTGTTGACGAGCAGGTCAATCTGCATCCGGCTCAGGCGCGGGAGATTGTCGTTCTGGTCAGCGACGCCTTCGGTAAGCGAGGGCGGCGCAGCGCGCACCGGCTTCGAGTTGGCGTTGGCGATTTCCTGCTCCATCTGGCGGACGAGGGCCTGGTGCTCTTCGAGCAGGCGGCGGTCTTCGGCGCTGATGAGCTTGCCGACTTTCTGCAAGTCGCCCTTCACGGTGTCGAGGACGCTCTGGAGGTTCGCCTTGTCCTTCATCTGCCCGTAGAGCTTCTCATACATCTGGTAGGGGTCGGAGATGGGCGCGATGGGCTTGTTCGCGCCGGCGTAGCTCATGCGGGTCCAGGGATCGGCGCGATCCGAGACGCCGACGCCGAATTCCAGCGAGCCGAAGCGCGTGCGGGTGTCGTCGCTCTGCTGGAGGTGGTTCTTGATTTCCTGGTCAATGGAAATGCCGCTGGCCCAGCCGGCGGGCTGGCCGCCGCCGCCCATGATGTTGCCGGGGAAAAGCTCGATGCCCGTGAGCAGGCAGCTCATGCCGCGCATATGGCTGTCGCCGTCGCCGCGGACTTTGTTGCAGACGCCGTTGAGGACGAGCATGCGGTCCTTGAAGTCCGCGAGCGGCGTCATGATTTCCTTGAGCTTGAAATCCCGGCCTTCCTCGTCGGGCCAGAAGGCGTTCGGGATGGTGCCGTGGGGGCTGAACATGAACACCAGCCGCTGGCGCGGGCGCGCGGGCGCGGCGAGGCCAAGGCTGGGCAGGCCGGTGATGAACGGCAGCGAGGCGGCGGAGAGGCCGGCGGCTTTGAGGAACGAGCGGCGATGGAGGGCGTTCATGATTTCTTTTTGGCAGTGCTGGCCGGCTTTTCGGTTCCGTGCAGCGCGGACACCGTAACGATGTCCACGAGCAGTTTCTGAATGTTATAGCCGGACTGGACGAAGGAAAGGCGCAACTGGTTCAACACGTCCGGGCCGTAGGCGAGCATCGGCTGCTTCACGACTTGCGCGAAGAGTTGCTCCACGAAGGCGTTGTGCGCGTGCTCGCTCTTCACGGCGAACTCCGCCACGTCGCGCGCGCCTTGCAAATGCACCGTGCTGCCGTCGTCCTTCACGTAGTCGGCGGCGGCGTCCACGGGGCGGCTGCCGTCCTTCTCGCGGAAGCGCCCGACGGCGTCGAAATTCTCCAGCGCGAAGCCCAGCGGGTTGATCGCCGAGTGGCAGCTCTGACAGGCCTGCGGGCGCGTCAGCTCCGTGATCTTCTCGCGCATGGTCATGCCGGGCTTGAAGTCCGCGTCCTTGAACGCCACCGCGGTGGGCGGCGGGCGCAGCGTGCGGCCCACGATGTTGCGCGTGAGAAAAACGCCGCGATGAATCGGCGAACTCGACTTGTGGTAGGAAAACGCCGCGAGCAAATACGGGTGCGTCAGCACGCCCGCGCGCTGCTTCGGGTTCAAGTCCACGCGCACGAAGTCGTCGCCCGCGTCGGCCGTGATGCCGTAATACTTCGCGAGCCGCGCGTTCACGTAAAAATCATCTTCCAGCAGCAACCGCCGGTAGTCCGACGCCTCGCTCCACACGACGTCGTCGAGGAACAAGTTCAGCGACGTGCGCAAGTCCGCGATGGTTTCCGGCGTGAAGCCGGGGAATAGCTGCGGGTCCTTCGCGAGGTCCTCGACGTGGTGCAGTTGCAGCCAGCGATGGAGGAAATACTGCACCTTCGCGTGCGCTCGCGGATTCGCGAGCAACCGTCGCGCCTGCTCGGTGATCTGCTCGCGCGTATGGAGCTGGCCGTCGGCTGCAGCTTTCGCGAGCGGGGCGTCGGGCAGCGAATCCCACAGCCCGGACGCCAGCCGCTCGGCGATGGCGAAGTCATCCGGCTTGGCGGCATCCACGCCGAGATACAGGAAGCGCGGCGATTTCAGCGTGAGCAACACGACGCGCTTCACGCCGTCTTCGACTTTCTCCGCGCCCCGCAACGGCAGCGTGACGAACAGATTCTTTTGCTCGTCGCTCAACGACCGACGGAACGCCTTTGCGACAAACTCCGCGCAGAAACTTTCCACTTTCTTCGCGCGGTCGCCGTCGCTGGGCTTGCTGCGCGAGAGCCGATCCAAGTTCCTCGCCACGTGCACCGCGACTTCGCTTGCCGCGTGCGTCACGGCTTCGTCCCATTCCTTTGAAATCGAAACGCCGCGTTCGTAGCCCACGCTGCTGTCGTCGGGCGGGAACGGCGTGGCGAGGATGAACGTAGGCGCGGCGCGCTCGGGTGCGAGGTTGCGCGCGTGGATGATCTGCCGCGCACTGTGCGGCGGCTGCCACGACAGCGTGACGGTCGCGAGCGGGTCGCGCGAGGTCTTGAAGAATTCCAAGCGCAGCGGATACGCACGCCCGCCGATGAGCCGCAGCGTCGCCGTGTGCTCCAAGCCCTTGAACGACGACACCGAGCCGTCGATCAGCGGCTTGTCGTCGTCGTTGACCCACAGGCGAATGCCGTTCGCCGTCTTCACCACGAACTCGTAATCGCCCGACTCGTCGGCGATCACGGAGCCGGACCAGTTCAGCGCGAAACCATTCGTGCCTTCGCCGGCCCATTCCGGGCGGCCTTTGCCAAAATCAAATTCCACTTTGTGATCGAGCCGTTCGAGCGCCTTGTCCTCGCGCCGGGTGTTGCGCGACTTGTAGCCGACCACCGCCAGGCCTTTGCCCGCCGAGACTTTCGTGTCGTCCGGCGTGAAGTGCTTGAGCAAGTCCGACACTGCGAGCGCGTGCTGCCGCGTGGTGAGATGCACCAGCTCGACGCGCGCGGGCTTGTTCCGGGCGCGCGCCTCGCGGGAGTAGAAGGTGTCGTAGATGTAGCGCGCGACGGCGTCGGCGTTCGGCCCGGTGCAGGAACCGGGCTTGTCCTCGGGCATCGTCTTGGCGATGTAGCGCGTGAGCTTCTCGATGGACCAGTCGCCCACGAGCGCATCGGCGTATTTGCCCTTCACGCCCTCGCCGGCGGGGCCGTGGCACTTGGCGCACTGCTGCTTGTAGATCGCCGGGCCGTCGGGCTTCCGTGAGATAAACGAGAAGCCAGCGGCGCCCGCTGACTTGCTGCCGATCAGGCAGAGCATCAGCGCCACGAAGAGCGAACGGGCGCGGTCGGCGTCTGGCCGCAGAGCAGGTGTTTGCAGGGACGAAATCATCACAGCCGAGAGCGTGACGGCTGGTGGGGCTGGGGCATTCGAGCGCGCTGGAGTGGGGGCAGGCTTCCTTCTGCGAGCACTTCGGCCGGGACGGGCCGGAGGTTCCAGATGAGGCCGGTCCAGGAGAGCGCCTTGAGCGCGTAGTCAGTCAGGTCGATCTCCCACCAGTAAAAGCCCTGCCGCGTGGAGTGCATGTAATGGTGGTGGTTGTTGTGCCAGCCCTCGCCGAGGGTGAGGAGCGCGAGCAGGAGGCTGTTGCGGCTGTCGTCGCCGGTGGCGAAGCGCTGCCGGCCAAAGACGTGTGCCAGCGAA
>JBJTAU010000241.1:0-6125 GCA_046090965.1 Limisphaerales bacterium
GTGCCCGTGATTCTACAAACGACCTGTGAGGCAATCGAAAGGGCGATTTGACTTCGTGCCATTTCAGCTGCGCTTCTCTGCAATGCATCCTCCGGCCACGCCGGATGAACCCCGCACCCCCGCGGCCGTGACCGTTCGAATCATGCGGGGGGAACCTATCAAAAGGTGCGCGACCGCAGCAAGCGCCGCCGCGACGGGAGGTGTTGCGGCGGGCGCTGTCCCCGGAGCGCGGCGTTCAGGCCGCAGAAGGTTGCGAGCGGGCGAAGCGTTCAGCTACGCCGAGCGGTTGCGATGCCACTCACCCTGCTGCGGCGTGAACGCCGCGCTCCTTCGGGGGCGGTGTCAGGTTGCGCCCAGTTCAATGGGCGCGGCTTGGGGACAGGAGTGTCCCCGCTACGGGCGCAGCTTCGGCTGCACGCCGAGGGTGCCGCGTAAGGACGCGAGGTGTTCCGGAGTTTGCGCCCGGCGGAGTTCGGCCCAAGCGGTGTCGAGGCGGTCGCGGAGGTTGAGCTGGGTCGAGACGCCGCGCGTGTTGGTGCGGGCGAGGAAGGCTTCGAGGTTTTTCACGCGGCGCTGCCAGAACTTCACGTCGGCGGTTTGCTTCGCCTGCAATCGCTCCGTATACCAACTGCTCGCGAGCAGTGCCTCGCGCGTGAAGAGCGTGCGAATTTCGGGATGACTGAGGTCGCGGCCCTCGTGCTGGCCGTCGCGCATGATGTGGAGAAGCGCGCGCAGCGGCGGGCAGGCGAGTTCGATGCCGCCGTCGGCGAAGTAGAGCTCCGCCACGCGGCGCGCGGTGGTGACGATGTTGTCCACGCCGTCGGCGAAGGTGGCGGTGTCCTGCAACTCGGGCCGCAGCATCTGCTCGGTGAAGACGCTGTGCGGGTAGTTGAACACACGACCGAAGTAGTGGCGCACGAAGCGGCCCGTGACGCGCCAGCCGAGCCGGCTCGCGAGCACGCGCTGGCCGTTGAAGTCGAAGTCTTCGCAGCGCTCCAGATAGCCCTCGCGCTTCATGAACGCCGGGTCGCGTTCCTCCGGCCCCATGCGGCACCACAACTCCGGCACGAGCAGGCTGATGTCATGATCCACGCGCACGTTCGGGCCGACGCTGCCAGCACAAGTCACGAACGCGCCGTCGCCGGTGAGGATGTAGCTCACCAGCGCGGCGTTGAGGTCAACGATGGGATGCAGCGCGTTGAACGGCCCCTTCGTCAGCGCGCCCTCGGAGCCGGCCCCGGTCGTGGACGGTGACTTGCCGGTCATGCTGGCGATGAACTCGATGAACAGTTCCGGCAGCTCGAGATGGTGAATCGGGTTGAACACGCACAGCGGCCGCACGCCCGGCTCGGGCGGGTTGTTGCGGCGGCCCGGCAGCACGGCGTTCACGGGCCGATGCAAGGGTGCGCTCGTGGGCACGCGGCGGAAGAGGCGCGTGGCCATCTCGGCAAGGTGGAAGTCGCGCGGGTGGACGAGGTCGTGGCGGTTCTGCAGGTAGCGCGGGTTTTTCGTCATCTTGCCGTCCACGAGGCGCGGCTGCGCGGAGCTGACAAAAAACTTCGGACGGCCCGCCTCGCGCGCGGCGGTGCGGATGAGGTCGGCCATCGGCGGCGTGAACTTCGCGAAGTTGATGCTGTCCTCCAGTTCGCGCTGCGCGTCGGCACGAGTGAGCGGCTGGTAATTCGAGAAGAAGTTCCCCGGCTGCGCGAAGTCGTGCTCGGTTTGCTTGTCGTAGCCGCGATGCACCGCGTCGTCGGGCCGCTGGAAGAGACGGTATTCGCAGTTCTGCACGAACTTGAGCGAGCGGTTGGTTTGCGGTGCGATGGTGAAGTCCCCGCGCGCGAGAAAGGCGGTCGCCCCGGAAAGCGGATCGGATTTCTCCGCCGCGCCCAGGCTTGGTTCCGGCATGGGCGGCAGGCCGGCGGCCGCGCGTGAGACGCGTGCGCCCTGCGGTGGCACGACCACGCTCGCGCTGATGTCGTCCTCCTGCTGGAGCTTTTTCGCGGGATGAAAATCCTTGCGCAGGCTGAACACGCGCCACGCGCCGTCCGTGTCGAAGCCCACGCGCAGATAGGTGGTCGCGAGCTTGCGGTTGTCGCACTTGAGTTCGTTGCCGGGCACGCCGTTGACGATGTCCACGCTGAAGTGCTCGCGCCACGCCTTGCCCCACTCGGCCTTGTGGAAGCGCTTCACCACGAAGACCAGTTCCTTCACATACTGCGGAATGCCTTCGAGCCACTCGTTGAACTCATCCGAGTAATCCTTCGGCGAAGGCGTGAGCAGCTTGATGACGGAGCCGAGCGAGCGGTCGCGCGCGAGCAGCGGGCGCTGGTCCGTGCCGTTGCGCTCCGGATCACGAAAGCGCTGCGAGTAGTCGCGCGACAACAGCTTGGCAACCTTGTCGAAATCCTTCTTGAAGTCGGCGACGAAGACCGGGCCTTGCAGAATCGCGTCGGAGAGCGACTTGGAAATCTCCGACTTGCCACCACCGGAGACGGTGCAGGGCTTGTGGCAGAAGGTGCCCTCGCCGCGGGTGCCCACGAGCCGCCAGACGCGGCCGGGCGGTTGCTCCATGTGGACGCGGTAGCCGCTGGGCCGCACGTAGGTGTGGCCGGCGAGCAGCTTGAGCTGCTGCGCGCCGCGCGCGTTGGCCCAGGTCACCAACTGGGTGCGGAGGTCGAAGCTCGCGTCCTCCGGCACGTAGAGGATGTCCGCGTATTTCCGGTCCACCGCGTAACCCTCGGGCTTCAGCTCCATCACGTCCTTGAACAGTTCGGCCGCGTCCTCGAAGGAATGCCCGCGCTGCTGCACATGCACCCCGCCGGCGAACTCCTCGCCGAGGTCGTAGCTCGGGAAGACCAGCGCGCCGCCCGAGTGCTCCTCCTCGCACAGGCCGAAGAGATTCGCGGCGAAGCTGATTTGCGTCTTCACCTCTTTCTTGCAGTAGCCGAAGTAGTTGTCCGCGATGAGCGTGACGATGACGCCGGACTCGTCGCGCGCGGTGAGCTTGAAGGCGGAGCCGTCGTTGTAACGCTCGTCCTCGGTGCGCCAGCACATCCCGTCGCGACGCTGACGCTCGGTGGCTTGGTCAAAGTGCGGCAGGCCCGCGTCCTTCTTCGTCACCGTGATGAGGTGCGGCGCGAGGATGACGCAGCCCGTGTGACCGGTCCAATGTTCCACGTCCAGCGCCGCGTCGTTGACCGGCAGATACGGATCGCCTGCGTTGCCGAAGATGCTTTCGACGAAGCCGAGATTGCTGACGAGGTTGCCCGGCGCGAAGAAGCGGATTTCCATCGTCTTCTCCGCGCAGACACCCGGCACAGCGGGACAAACCAGCGGACGCAGCAGCAACGACACGAAACACTCCGCCGGCTGCGGTTGCGTGGCTGTGAACGGCAGGCACAGGAGGGTTTGCGGCGGCTTCAGCGCAAAGTCGAGCATCCGCGCGAAGGTGCGGACCGGCACCGCTTTCTTGTCGTCGGGAATCGGCAGCCCACCCTCGGCGACGTGGAAGACACCCGCCGTCGTGCGCTTGTCCTTGGCCGGGTTGTGCAGCACGCCCTGCCGCACGCGATACGAGCTGACGATGTCGGAGTGAAACTCATCCCGGTCCGGCGGCAGCGACAGCGCGCGCGCGATGCCGTGGCGGTCGAGCACGAAGGTCTGGTGCGGCAGGCGCACGGACACCCCGGTCTCGTGCAGGTATTCGTCGAGGAACTGCTGGATGCGCCAGTCCACCGGCGCTTGGTAGTCGGAGAGCAGCCGTTCCGTCTCGTGATGCCGCGCGAGCAGCGACTCGGTCAGGTCGTGAAACTCCGCCGCGTCCGCCGTGTCGTGCGTCGGGCAACCGAGCGCGGCGAGCTTGAGGTTGATGTAGGTGACCAACTTGGGGTCGGTGAGCGGGGAGGGATGGCCACCGAGACCAATGGCGCGTCGCAAGTCAGCCTTCATGCGAGGCGGACTCTAGGGAGCCGACGCGCGGCAGGGCAAATGACAATTTTGAGGCGTCAGCCTGAACGCGGCTCATCCGCGGGCACGACACCGCAGATCACCTTCAATCACCGGTGGACTTTGGCGCGCGACTCTACTAGAAACCCGTCGCTCCACGCGTCTGGGCCAAACCGGACGGACCGGAGCACTCGATGAAAGCTGTCATCCTCGCCGCCGGGAAGGGCACGCGCATGCGCGACCTCACCAACGAAATCCCCAAGCCCATGCTCCGCGTGCAGGGCAAGCCCATCCTCCAGCACATCGTCGAGGGCCTGATGAGCGTGGGCATCCGCGAGTTCTGCATCGTGACGGGCTGGCACGCGGAGGTGGTCGAAGGCTTCTTCGGCGACGGCTCCCGGTTCGGCGCGCGCATCAGCTACGTGCGGCAGGTCGTTCAAGACGGCACGGGCAAGGCCCCGGAACTGGCGAAGAACTTCGCTGGCACCGACCCCTTTCTGCTGACCTACGGCGACATCCTCGTGAAGCCCGAGACCTACGCGGCCATGCTCCAACGGTGGGCCAGCGGAAAGTTCTCCGGCTTCGTCACCGTGACCGGCAGCGAGGACGTCACCAAGGGCGGGCTGTTCTTCTTCGACGATGGTTTCCGCCTGAAGCACCTCGTCGAGAAGCCTAGCGCAGCGCAGCTTGCGGAGCTGCGGACGCAGGGCTGGCTAAAGCCCGGCGAGACCGCGTGGTATAACGCCGGCATCTACCTCTTCGCCCCGGTGCTCTTCGACTTCACCGCGCGGCTTCAAAAATCTCCGCGCGGCGAATACGAGCTGACCGACGCGCTCACCGCGATGCTCGGCGCGGGTCATCAGCTCGCTGGCCTGCAAATCGCCGGCCGCTGGGTGGACGTGCGCGACCCCGAGGTGCTGGCGTCGCTGCAGGAATAGCCGACCGATGGTGCGACCGGCGTTGGTGTCGGTCGGACCGGACACTTCGAATCGCCTTGCCAAGAGCGATGGATCACGCGCTCCGTGACTCCACGTCACTCCGGCAGTTCCTTGTCCTTCGTCTCCGGTCCGAGCCACACGATGAACATCCCCACGACGTAGATGGCGGCCATGATCGACGCGGCCTTGGGGAAGCTGTTGTCGAAAACCTTCATCAGGTTGGCCGTCTGCAGGCCACCCACGGCGGCGACGATCCGGCCGAAGTTGAAGGCGAAGCCCTGTCCGGTGGCGCGCACGGCCGTAGGGAAGAGCTCGGGCAGGTAAAGCGGGAAGAAGCCGTAGAACGACGCGGTGGTGGCTCCGGCGACGAACGCGCAAAACAGGAAAAAGGGGCCGTAGCTGGTGTTGCACTGGTAGAGCAGGAGCGCCCCGCCAATCGAGGCCACGCACAGCACCACGTAGGTGACGCGCCGTCCGAAGCGCCCCGCCGCCAACGCCGCGATCATCGTGCCGGTGATCGCCCCAGCCGAGAGCCAGAAGAGCGTCCATTCCTTGGCGTGCTTCGCCGGGTTGGCCTCCAGTTGGATCACCCAGCGCGGCGCCCATTGGGTCGAGCCCCACGTGCCCAGCAACGCCACGGCCGCCAGGCCGGCACCGAAGAGCATCATCCGCACGATGGCCTTGCCGTCGCCGGGCTTGATCGCGCTGACGGCTTCCGCGCGCTCGATGTATTTGCGAATTGGATACAGGAAGCCGACCAGTGCGATGCCCAACCCCACCAGCGTGATGCCGGTGGCCGCGAGCGCGCCGACGCCCGCCGGCGACCAGGCCCAGATGATGCCCAGCGTGGAGAGGCTGCCGAGGAGCACGCCGAGGAGGTCCACATTCGCCCAATGGGAGGTGGCCCCGCGCTTGTGCTCCTGCTGCCACTTCTCCGATTCCGGCACGCAGAGGCGGACGAGGAAGATGAGCAGCGCCGGCAGCGCCCCGCTGATCATGAGGAAGCGCCAGGCGGAATTCTTCAACAGATACTCGGCGGTGGATTCGGAAAAGCCGACGGCGAGCAAGCCGCCCTTCACATGCGCGAGGAAGCCCAACAGCGCCATGCTCAACGCCGCCACGAGCAGGTAGCCGATGGTCGGCGCCGCGCCCGCATCGCCGGCCTCATCGGCGCGGCGGCGTAAATCGGCGTCCGGCGCGGGGCCGCGTGGTGGATGTCGCGGTTGGGCGGGATCGGGG
>JBJTAU010000242.1:0-3240 GCA_046090965.1 Limisphaerales bacterium
ACGCGCCGATGGTCGGCTCCTGCACGTCGAGCATGTGGCGTCCCGAGTGGAACTGCACCTGGGCGCCGTGGTTGTCATCCGTGGTCCACATCGAGCGCACGATGGCGAGGTCGTCCACGCAGTTGCGGAGATGCGGGAACCAGTCGCTGACCTCGATGCCGCTCTCGCCGCCGGGCGCGTGACCGATCTGCAACGGGTAAATCTTGTTGCGTTGCTGGCCGTTGGCGTCGTTGACCACGACGACGCGCACGCGCTTGCGTTTCTCCGGATCGTTCACGCCCTTGAACGGCGTCTCATCGAAGGTCTTGCCGGAGTATTGGGTGAGCGCGGGCTTGGGGTCGAAGCTCTCCATGTGGCTCAAACCGCCGCGGAGGAAAATCCAGATGACGGACTTGGCGCGCGCCGGGAAGTGCGGCAAGCCCGTGGGCGGACGCCAACTGCTCTCCAGCCCGAAGCCATCGCGCGCGAGCATGGTGCCCAGCGCCAACCCGCCGAAACCGAGGCCGGAACGCGAGAGAAACGAGCGCCGGGTGAGGAAAGGGTTCATGCAGGGGAAATCCAATTCAACGCGCAGCCCGCCGGCCTTTGGGCAAGACCAGTCCGCCGGTGAACTTTACATTGGACATCGTGCCCAAAAAGTCCCGCTTCCGCGTCGGCCCGTCAACCGGGATTCTGCCCAGAATTCTGCCTGTCCTGCGGGCACAGGACCGCGATGACCCCGGAGCGGGCGAGGAAGGTGGTGGTCTCAGCTTTTGTGCGCATTGGCGATAAGATCTAAAATCCAAGCTCCAGTTGGACGGGTGCCCCATTGAGTTGCGGACGATTCGTTCGAGGATTGGAGATCGGAGCTTGGATTTCGGTGCTTTCACTCCCTCCGATACGCCTCCGCCAGCAGCGTGATCGGGTGGGCGGTGCGGAGGTTCAGACCTTCCGCCTTCGCGCCGTTGACGATTTGGAGCAGGCAGCCGGGGTTGCCGGTGGCGACGATTTCGGCCTTCGTGGAGCGGATGTGTTTCATCTTCCGTTCGAGGAGGTCGTTGGCCATCTCGGGCTGCGTGAGGTTGTAGATGCCCGCGCTGCCGCAGCACCAGTTGCTCTCGGGCAGTTCCACGAGCTTCACGCCGGGGATAGCTCGGAGCAACGCGCGCGGTTGGGCGGTGATCTTCTGGCCGTGGCAGAGGTGGCAGGACTCGTGGTAGGTCACCACGGTTGAGGGTTGAGAGTTGAGCGTTGAGAGTTGAGAGCCGGATGCACCGGTCTTCATTCCGCATTCCGCATTCCGCATTCCGCATTCCGCCGGCTTGGGCGGCTCGATGCCAATCTGGGCAAGCCACTCGTGGATGTCCTTCACCTTCTTGTCCCACACGTGGGCGCGCTTTTCGTAAACAAGGTCACCCTTGAGTAGGGCGGCGTAGTGCTTGAGGTGCGAGCCGCAGCCGCCGGCGTTGGTAATGATGGCGTCGAACTGGTCGGGCGGGAACTGGTCAATGTTCCGGCGGGCCAGCGTCTGCGCGAGTTCCCATTCGCCGTTGTGCGCGTGGAGCGAGCCGCAGCAGCTCTGCTCGGGCGGGGTGATGACTTCGCAGCCGTTGCGGGCGAGCACCTCGACGGTGTCGCGGTTCACGTCGCTGAAGATGAGGTCTTGTGCACAACCGACGAGCATCGCCACCCGGTAGCGTTGCGGGCCGCGCGCGGGCGTGACGGGCGCGATGAGGTCGGCGGAGAGTGCGGGCTGGATGTCCGGCGTCATGGCCTCGAGCTCGCGCAAGCGCTGTGGCATGAGCTTCATCACGCCGCTGTTGCGCACGAGCCATTGCACGCCGAGCTGCTGGTAGAGGCGCATGGCGAAGCCGAGCACCTTGAGCCGGTTCAAGTCCATGAACAGCCAGCCGACGCTGAAGCTGCGGATGGCGTTGCGTTTCGGATTGTTCAGCACGCCCTTGGCCTCGACCTCGGCGCGCGCGTGCTCGAAGAGTTCAGCGTAGTTCACGCCCGCCGGGCAGGCGGTCATGCACGCGAGGCAGCCGAGGCAGAAATACATTTCCTCACCGAACGCCTCGGTCGCCTCCAGCCGGCCGTCCGCGATGGCGCGCATGAGGGAGATGCGGCCGCGCGGGGAGTTGCGCTCGAGCTTGGTGGCGTCGTAGGTCGGACACGTCGGCAGGCACAGTCCGCAGTGCATGCATTGTTGCACGACGGAGTAGTCGAGGTCTTTGAGGTGCGAGAAAGGCGCGGCCATGCGTTCGTTGCGGGCCAAATGACAACGCACGGGAGCGCGGCGGGCAACCACAAAGGCCGGCCGTAGCCGGGGAGAAGTATGCTGCTGCTCCGCAGGTCCAACACCCCCGTCGCACTCTGGGGCGGGGGGACTCGCGCAACGGCTACGAGCAGTCGGGGCGCCGCTAGAAAAAGTTTCCCCCTCCGCTCCTTTGCCCTATCTTCAATCGCAAAACGCAGGGAGGGAACGACTTTGGGCTTGCCGCGCAACAGACGGAACGGCTGGTGGAAAGGGCATCTGCGCCGCTACGGAGCGGCGTATCTGGTGCTGGTCATCTCGCTTGTGCCCACGCTGGTGGCGTATCAACGGGTCCGGGACAATGCCCGCGAGCGCGACCGGGAGCGCTTCGAGCAACTAGCTCGGGCGAAGCAGGCGGCCGTCGAGCGCCGGTTGGTGCGCTACCTCGACGAGGTGGTCAGCCTGGGCGGGTTCTTCACGGCGAACGAGGCGCTGGAGATCGCCGAGTGGAATCGTTTCGCGCGCAGCATCGGCGTCACCGAGCGGTTCCCCGGTTTCCAGACGCTGGGTTACGCGGAGCAAGTGCCGGCCAGCGCACGGGCGGCGCATGAGGCGAAGTGGCGGGCCCAGGGCAACCCCGGTTATGCCATCCGCCCGGCCGGCGAGCGGGAAGCGTATTGCCCGGTTGTCCTGCTGAACCAGTCGGGCGCGCCCAGCCGCGCCGCCTTGGGCACGGATGCGCTCGCGGAGGCCGGTCTGGCGGCGACGTTGGCGCACGCGCGCGACAGCGGTTTGCCCACCGTCAGCGCGCGGACTCCGTTTCCCCAGTTGGAAGCCAAGCCGGGTCAGATCGTGGTTTTCCAGCCGGTGTATCTCGCCGCCAAACCGGTGAGCACCCCCGCCGAACGGCAGGGGGCGCTGCGGGGCTACGTCTTCGGCGCCCTGGATCTGGCCCAGCTGCTGGCTGGGAGTGTCGTCGCACCGGGCGTGGAGGCATTGCGCGC
>JBJTAU010000243.1:0-4798 GCA_046090965.1 Limisphaerales bacterium
GGACCGGAGGCGGAGCGGGAGATGTATAGCACCTTCGGCAACGTCCGGATGTATCTCGTGACCGAGCACGCGAAGCGCGAGGACTTGAACGGCGACGCGGTAGAGCGGCTCCGCGCGCTGGTGGAGGAGACCAAACGCGAGGTGACGGGCGTGAGCGTGGGCATAACGGGCGAGCCGGTGCTGGAGTTCGACGAGATGGCGCAGTCGCAGGTGGACACGACGGTGGCGACCATCGTGTCGCTGGTGCTGGTGCTCATCATCTTCATCTACGGCTACGCGGAGACGGGCCGCCCGCTCAAGGCCAACGCGGTGCTGGTCGTGGGACTGGTCTATACGATGGGTTACACGACGCTGACGGTCGGGCACCTAAACATCCTGACCATCACGTTCGCGCCGATGCTGATTGGGCTGGCGATTGACTTCGGTGCGCACCTCGTGGCGCGGTTCGAGGAGGAACTGCGGCACGGCAAGTCCGAGCGCGAGGCCATCACGCTGGCGATGGTGAACACCGGCCAGGGCATCTTCACCGGCGCAGCCACAACGGCGGCGGCGTTCTTCGCGATGGGCATCACGAATTTCAAGGGCATTCAGGAGATGGGCATCATCGCCGGCGGCGGGTTGCTCATCTGCCTCGTGCCAATGATGACGCTGCTGCCGGTGCTGCTGCTGCGTGGGAAGCAGAACGTGATTGATCACGTCGCCCCGCCGGTGGACCGCCGCGAGCGCATCGAGCGCATCTGGTTGAACCGGCCCGGTGCGGTGTTCGTGGTGACGGCGGCGCTGTGCGCGTTGAGTGTGGCGCGGTTCGGCAAGGTTCACTTCGACTACAACCTGCTGCACATGCAGTCGGCGGGCCTGCCAGCGGTGGTTTTCGAGCAGAAGCTTATCAACTCGGCGTCGAACTCTGTGCTGTTCGGCGCGGTGGTGGCGACGAACCTGGCGCAGGCGCAGCAGTTGGAGCATAAGCTGACGAACCTCACGACGGTCGCTAACGTGCGGTCCATGAGCCAGTTCCTCGCCGAGGACGCGACGCCCAAGCTGGCGCTCATCCGGCAGGTCAAGGCCGACGCCAGCGCAATAAAGTTCGCCGCGCTCGACGCGCAGCCGGCGAATGTCCCGGAGCTGTTGCGAGTGTTGTTCTCATTCCAGGGCTTCGTCGGTGCGGCGGAAGAAGTGGTGCGGAAGGAAGGCGACGTCAAGCTCGCGGAGCAGTTCAAGTCGCTGAAGCAGGCAGTGCAGCTTTGGCGCAATGCGCTGGTGGCCGCGCCGCCCATGCACGCGGCGCAGCAGACGGCGCATTACCAGCAGGCGCTGCTGGATGACCTGGCGGACACGTTCGCCACGCTTGCGAGCCAGCAGGCCAGCCCGTTGCGCGCGGAGGATTTGCCCGACCCGTTGCGGAACCGATTCATTGGCATGACCGGTAGGTATCTACTGCAAGTGTTCCCCAAGGCCGACGTGTGGCAGCGCGAACCTCAAGAAGCGTTCGTGAAGGACCTTCGCTCCGTGGATCCAAACGTGACTGGCACGCCCGTGCAGCTCCTCGAATACACGACCTTGCTCAAGGACAGCTATGTGGAGGCGGCGTGGTATGCGACGGGGGCCATCGCACTGATGGTGCTGCTGCACTTCCGGTCGCTCGTGTGCGTGGTGCTGGCGCTGTTGCCGGTGGCCATCGGGACGGTGTGGATGGTGGGCTTCATGGGCTGGTCGGGGATCCCCTTCAACCCGGCGAACATCATGACCCTCCCACTGGTCGTGGGCATCGGCGTGACCAACGGCAGCCACATCCTCAACCGCTTCGCCGAGGAACGGAATCCGACCATCCTGGCCCGTAGCACCGGTCTCGCCGTGCTGGTGTCTGGACTGACAACCATCGCGGGTTTCGGCAGCCTCATCCTCGCCAAGCACCAAGGCATCGAGAGCCTCGGCTACGTCATGGCCGTCGGCACTGCCACGTGCATGATCGCAGCGCTGACCTTCCTTCCGGCGGTGCTGAATGTGCTCCTCAAGCTCGGCTGGAGAAAAGAAAAGGCCCAGTGACGAAAATGCACCTTCGCCACTGGGCTGTGAGGAACCGAGGTCAAAAGGAACCTCAACCAACTGACGCCATACCCTAATAACCTGTGAATAAATGTCAAATGCGCAGATTCCCCGACGAACCGGCCGGCCGCTAATGATATTTAACACCATCCAACCGGACGCAACCCGCTTAACCCTTGGTTGGCAAACTTGACCCGGAGCGCTTCTCTCCTACCATCCCGCCCGCGTGGTTTGTCACACCGCCAATCTGCTGAGGATGATTCGTCTGGCCTTCGCCGCCTGCCTGCTGGCTGGCGCGGGCCGAAGTGCGGTTTCCGCTGCCGAATGGACTGCCGGCCCGTTCGCGCACGAGTTTTCCCTTACTCTCACCTCCGGCACGCGCGAGGAGTGGCTCGGGCCGCTCTACTACCGAGAAGTCGCCGACGGCCAAACCACTTGGGCCGTCCCGCCGCTTTTCTCGCGCACGGTGAAGCCCGACGTGGAAATGGAGGAATACGACGTCCTCTACCCGTTCCTTTCCTACGACCGTTTCGGCGCGGAATACCGCTGGCATCTCTTCCAGGTCCTGAACTTCTCCGGCGGCCAGTCGCAGGAGGGCAAGGCCTCGGACAAGTTCACGATCTTCCCGTTCTACTTCCAGCGCCGTTCCGCAGACCCGGCGCAAAACTACACCGCGCTCCTTCCGTTCTGGGGCACGCTCAAGGACCGCCTGCTCCGCGACGAAATCAAGGTCCGCCTCTTCCCGTTCTACTCGCGCACGGTGAAGAAGGATGTCGTCACCGAGAACTACCTGTTCCCGTTCCTGCACCTCCGCCACGGCACGCAACTCGACGGCTGGCAGTTTTGGCCGCTCATGGGTCACGAACATCGCGACCCGTTCACCAGCACCAACTACCTCGGCCTTGAACAGCTCACGCCTGGGCACGACCGGCTCTTCATCGTCTGGCCGTTCTTCTTCAACAACCACAGCGGCGTCGGCTCGACCAACCCCGTCCACCAGCAGGCCTTCCTCCCGCTCTACAGCCACTACCGCTCGCCGCAACGCGACTCCTCCACCTACTTCTGGCCGTTCTTCACCTTCACCGACGACCGCGAGCGGAAATATCAGGAGTGGGGCGCGCCGTGGCCGCTCGTCGGCTTCGCGCGCGGCGAGGGCAAACACATGAACCGCGTCTGGCCCTTCTACAGCCACGCCACCAACGCCGTCCTTACCAGCGACTTTATCCTGTGGCCGATTTACAAATACAACCGCGCCCAGGCCGCCCCGCTCGACCGCGAGCGCACGCGTTTCCTGCTCTTCCTCTACAGCGACCTCTCTGAGAAGAACACCGTCACCGGCGAAGCCAAGACCCGCGCCGACCTCTGGCCCATCTTCACCGCGAAGAAGGAACTCGACGGCCGCGAACGCTTCCAGCTCTTCGCCCCGCTGGAGCCGCTCGTGCCGAACAACAAAAGCATCGAGCGCAACTGGTCGCCCGTCTGGTCCGTCTTCCGCTACGAGAAGAACCCGCGCACCGGCGCGGAAAGCCACTCGTTGCTCTGGAACCTCCTGCGCTTCGACACCAGCCCGACCAACTCGCACGCCTCGTTCTTCTTCGGCGTCGCCAAGTGCGATAGCGACGAACAAGGCGCGCGGTGGCGGTGGTTCGACTGGAAGCGCCCGAGCGGGCCAACTGCTCCACCGGCACAGGCGAAATGAAACTCCTCTTCGTGTCGAACCTTTTTCCCGATGCCTCCGCGCCGGGGCACGGACAGGTCAACGCCACGGTGCTGCACCAGCTCGCGCGGCAATGCGAGATCCGCGTCATCGCGCCGAGACCGATGCTCCCCTTCAAGAGCTGGCGGGGCCGCACGCCGCGCGACGAGGACAAGATTTTCCAGCCGCTCTACGTGCGCACCTTCTATGTGCCCAAGTTCGGCGGCCCGTGGAACCACCGCCTCATGGCCCGCGCCTTGCGCGAGCCGGTGCGCCGCTTGCGCGCGGAGTTTCCCTTCGAGGTCGTTCTCGGCGCGTGGGTCTATCCCGACGCCTGCGCGCTGGATTTGTTGGCGGAGGAACTTCGTGCCCCGCTGGTCGCCATCGCGCAAGGCACCGACGTTCACAGCTACCTGCACATGCCGTTGCGGCGGCACGCCATCGTGCAGGCCCTTTCGCGCGCTGCCGCCACCATCACGCGCAGCAAGGACTTGGCGACCCGGCTCCACCAAGCCGGCGTGCCGTTCATGAAGCTGCGCCCCATCTCCAACGGCGTGGACACCGCCACCTTCCGCCCCGGCGACGCCCTTGCCGCGCGCAAGGAACTCGGCCTGCCCGCCGACGCACAGGTCATCCTCTACGTCGGCAACCTGCTGCCGGTGAAGAACCCGCTCCTGCTCATCAGCGCACACGCCAAGCTCTGCCACCTTTCCGCCGAACCATGCGAGTTGGTGATGATTGGCACCGGTCCGCTGGAGAAGAAGGTTCGCCGCCTTGCGGACAAGCTCGGCTTCGGCACAAACGTCCGCCTCGTGGGCCGCAAGTCGCCGGCGGAAGTCGCGCGCTTCATGCAGGCCGCCGACGCGGATGCACTGGAGAAGGCCCTCGGCCAGACGCTCCTGGAAACCACCGACCGCGAAGCCGTGCTCCGCCACGCCGCGCAGTTCTCCTGGGAGAAGACCACTGAGCGTTACCTGTCCGTCTTGGAAGAGGCGTGCGAGGGCAGATCGTAGTCGCAGGCTTGAGCCTGCGCTTTCGTCTGTAGCGGCGGTCACAGAC
>JBJTAU010000244.1:0-3549 GCA_046090965.1 Limisphaerales bacterium
AGGCCGGGTCGGCAATCCGAAGTTGACAGGTGAGTGCGTGGAAGCCCAAACTCCGCGCGTTCCGTCCGCCGCGCGCCAGCGAAACATCACCCGCCACTGCCTCATGATCAAAGTATTCGTCGGTTACGACAGCCGCGTCCCGGTGCTGCACCACATCACGACCAACAGCCTCATGCGGCACGCGACCGCGCCGGTGGCCGTCACCCCGATCGTGCTGGACCATTTGAAGGGCGTCTTCACCCGGGAGCGAAACCCGCTCCAGAGCACGGAGTTCTCCTTCTCGCGCTTCCTCGTTCCCTACCTGTGTGACTTTCAGGGATGGGCGCTCTTCGTGGACAACGACGTGCTGTTCCGTGACGACATCGCCAAGCTGTGGACGCTGCGGGACGAGCGCTACGCAGTGCAGTGCGTGAAGCACGTGTATGAGGTGAAAGAGGAGACCAAGTTCCTTGGGGAGAAACAGACCAAATACGAGAAGAAGAACTGGTCCAGCGTGCTGCTCTTCAACTGCGCCCGCTGCCGGGTGCTCACGCCCGACTACGTCAACACCGCCACCGGCCTGCAACTGCACCAGTTCAAGTGGGTCGCCTCGGAGGACGAGATTGGCGAGCTGCCCAAGGAGTGGAACTACCTGGTGGGAGTGTATCCCAAGTCCCCCGCCGCGAGCCTGGTGCATTTCACGGACGGTGGGCCTTACTACGACGCCTACCGCACGGTGGACTACGCGGACGAATGGCTCGACGAACTCAAACGAATCAACACCTGGACCCGCGGCTGATCGCCAGCCTTGAGTGAAGCCGCATCCAGAACCTTCAAGACCATGTCCATCAAGAAAATCCAAATGGGGCTGACCAGCATGGTGACCCGCCTTCGAGGCCGAGACTACATCGGGCCGTTCTACGTCCAGATGCACAAGGACGGGCGGTTCAAGGGCACTTCCTGGCAGCACAAATACCAGGACTTCGAGCGGTGCATCCCCGATCTGACGAGCAAGACCATCATTGACTCCGGCTGCGGACCGCTGGGCGGCCTGGCCCAAAAGCTCGGCGACAAGGTGATCTCCTACGATCCCTACGTGGAAAAGTTCTCCACGCCGCCCTGGGACAAGCCGGCGGACGTGGTCTTCTCCAGCGACGTGCTCGAACACATGACCTGGCCGGACATCCAGGAGTTCCTCGGGCACGCCCGGCGCACGACGGCCGAGTATATTTTCCTGATCGTCTCGACCCGGCGGGCTTCCAAACTCCTGCCCAACGGTTCCAACGCGCATCTCATCGTGAAGCCCGGCGAATGGTGGCTCAAGCGCGTGAAACGCGAGCTGGGCGAGGCCTTCCGGCCCATCTACGCGCGCGCCGACCTGATCCGGCCCGAGGTCATCCTGTGTTTCCAACGCGAACGGAAGTAGCTGGTGCCCGGCGTTGGGCGTTTGCCACGCGCGCGACTCCCCGATAATCTGCCGGCGGCATGGTCACCTCAGCTTCCACCCCCGCGCCTCCGGAGCCGTTCGCTCCGGTTGCCTGCGTCAACTGCGGCAGCGAGTCCGCAGCGCACGAAACCCTGATCCAGACGCAGGTGGTGCACCGCGGCCATTTGCAGGGCAGGCCCTTGCGGGTGGCGCTGTGCCCGCGCTGCGGGCTGACGTTCTTGAATCCGCAGCCCACGCCGGCGGCGCTGGGCAGGTTTTACGAGCACGAGTATTACACGGCGGACAAACCGGTGGACCCGGCGAAGCGGCTTCAGGAAATGGACTGGCAGCGCACCTTGCTGCTGCCCTGGCTGCTGGCGCAACTGCCCCCGGTGCGGGGTTGGACGGTGCTCGACATCGGCTGCGGCTACGGCGAATGGCTGCGTCATTTCGACCGCTCGAACCGGCGGCTCGGCATCGAACAGTCCCAGGTCGCCGCGCAGGTGGCCAACGAGCGCTTCGGCGTGGAGGTGCGCCAGTGCGACTTCATGGCCAATGACTGCCAGCCGGAGAGCTTCGATCTGGTCACCGGACTCGCCATCATCGAGCACTTCAACGATCCCTTGGCGGCACTGGTGGAGATGAACCGGCTCGCAAAGCCTGGAGGACATCTCTATCTGCAAACTCCCGACGTCCATGCGCTGGCGGTGCGCAAGGGCATCGAGCGCTACTTCAAGCTGGTCCACACCTACTATTACACGCCCGGCACGCTGACGAGCCTGCTGCACAAGGCCGGAGTCGAGGTGCTGGCCGTGCGGCGAAGGCCGGCGGTTCTCTCCGCCTCCACGTTCCTGCGCCCGGGCCAGTTCTGCGTGGGCGAACAGGATGTCGTAGCTCGCAAGACACGGTCGGTTTCCCTGGCCGAGGCGCGGCAGGCCCCGCCGCTGCGCGAAGACCCGCAGCTCACCCGGACGGCGGTGGCCGACGCGCTCCGGCGGGACCTGCCCTACGTGCGGCTCAATTCGTTTTAACGCGTGCCCCTCCTGGGGCGGTTGACGCGCCATCTGGTGCGGGCTGCGTTCGCGTTGACCGGGCGGGAGACGCGCGCCGCGGATGTCCACGCGCTGCAGGCAGCACAATTGGCAACGGTGCCGAAGTAGTCCGCAGCCACTGGCTGCCCGTGTTCAAGGGCGCGGAGCCTGCGCCAGCAGGCCGTCCACCACGGACACGAAGTCGCGGTGGAACCGTTCCCAGATAAAGTGCCGCGCGGCGAACTCCCGGCCCGCGCGCCCCAGCCGTGCTACCAAGGCCGGTTCCGCGTGCAGCCGCCGCAGCACCGCCGCCACCTGGTCTGGCTGGTCCCGGTTCACAAAGCAGCCCGTCACGCCCTCCTCAATTGGGAAACCCGACGCGGGCGTCGCCACGGTGGCCAGCCCGCAGGCCGCGCCTTCGATGAGCGTCTTGGCCAGGCCTTCGTTGCGCGAGAGCAGGATCTGCACATGGCCTTGGCGGATGAAGTCGCCGGGGTTCTTCTGGAAGCCACAGAAATGGATGGAGGGATCCCGCACGCCGGCGACGAACGCCGCGACTTCATGATCCACCGCGCCGACGAACCACAGCTCGGCCTCCGGCAGCGCCGCGCGCCGCCACGCCTCGACCAGTTGTTCCACGCCCGTGCGCTCGCACACCTGCCCGCAGCAGATCACACGGAATCCCGGCGGCCGCTCCGCTGCGGGAAAATACCGGCTTTGATCCGCACCTCGTTCCACGCTGACCACGCGATCGGGAGCGACGCCCTGCAGGAGGAATGACTCACGGCAGAAGCCGGAGGGCACCATGATCAGCGAGGACAGGTCGAACTCCGCGAGCATGAACGTGCCGTCAATGGCCGGCCAGCGCTGCGGCAGCAACGGGCTGCCCTTGCCCGCCACATGCAGGTTGCCCGAATGCAGCAGCCGGGGAATTCCCCGCTGCGCGGCCCGCGTGAACAATGTTCGCGCGGACTGCGACCACGCGGTGACCAGATCATAGTCCGCCCGCTGCAACGCCCGCTCGCCCAGCCAGCCCAGCCAGCGCCGGGTCGCGCCGTAGTAGAATTTTGCCGGGAGGAAGCTGATCAGCTTCGAGGGCATCAGCCGCATGGG
>JBJTAU010000245.1:0-2897 GCA_046090965.1 Limisphaerales bacterium
CCTCGACGAGTTCCTTGAGGCCCACGTGGTTCAAATCCGCACGCTGCTCAGGATGGCGGAGCAAAAACCCGAGAGCCTTCAGGCGCTCGCGCCCGATCTCGAGCAGGAGTTGGTTCGTTACCTGAGTGACAAGTCCGCCGGGGGGGAGTCACTGAAGGACAAGATTGACCACGCGCTGGTTGAGTTGCGAAAGGTTGAGACGCAGGTGGACCGCCTCGCCAAGAACGTGGATCTGACTCCGCAGGAGAAAAAGGTCCGGCACGCCATCGCCATCGTCGCACGCACGGCAGAGGAGCAGACCAAGGCGCTGCAGATGCAGATTCAGGACGCGTTGCGCAAAGCGAAGTAGGCGCGTCTGCCTTCCGGCGTTGAATTGCCACCGCCGGCGTCGCACGCTTGGCCCATGAGTGGGACGGACCGGTTTGATTTTGACGTGGCCGTGATTGGCGGTGGCAGCGCGGGCTACGGGGGGGCCAGCGCCACGGCGCGTGGGGGACTGCGCACCGTGGTCATCGAGGGCGGTCAGGAGGTCGGCGGCCTGTGCATCCTGCGCGGTTGCATGCCCACCAAGGCGCTGCTCTATGCGGCGGAGGTGAAGCATCTGGCCGAACGCGCCGCGACGTGGGGCATCCAATTGCCCGAGGTGGGCTATGACTTCGCGCAGGTCATGGCCCGCAAGCACGCCATGATCGCCGATTTCGCCGGCTACCGGCGGCAGCAGTTGGAGAGTGGACGGTTTCAATTCATCCGTGCCAACGCCCGCTTCGTGGACTCGCACACGGTCGAATTGGAACCGGGCCGGCGACTCACCGCCGCGCACTTCGTCCTCAGCACCGGCTCCGTCGTGGCCCCGCCGCCGCTGCCGCAACTCAGCGCCGTTGGCTGCCTGACGAGCGATACCGCGATGACGTTGGAGAAGTTGCCCAAGTCCATGATCGTGCTGGGCGGCGGCGCGGTGGCGGTGGAGTTCGCGCAATTCTTCGCGCGCTTTGGTGTCACAGTCACGTTGCTCCAGCGCGGCGAGCACCTGCTGCGGGATTTCGATGCCGACGCGGCGCAAGTCGTCGAGACGGTCTTCCGCCGCGAAGGCATTGAACTGCTCACCGGCACGCGCTTGCTCGACGCGCGGAGGGAAAGCGGCCTGAAGCACGTCACCTTCGAGCATGCGGGCCGGACCCACACCGTGAGCGCGGAGGAAATTTTCCACGGGCTGGGCCGTTCGCCGAACACCGGCGGGCTGGCGTTGGCCCAAGCCGGCGTCGGCACCGACGCTCACGGGCGCATCCGCACCGACACGCAGATGCGGTCCACGGCCCCGCACATCTTCGCCGCTGGCGACTGCACCGGCCCGCACGAGATCGTCCACCTCGCCATCCAGCAGGGCGAGACGGCGGCGCACAACATCCTCCACCCGGCCGCGCCACGCGCAATGGACTACCGGTTGCTGATCAGCGTCGTCTTCACCGATCCCCAGGTCGCGTGTGTGGGACTCACTGAGTCGCAGGCGCGGGCGCAGGGCAGGGCGATCATCGGGGCGAGCTACCCCTTCGCCGATCACGGCAAATCCATGCTCATGGCTGCGACGGATGGCTTCGTGAAACTGCTCGCCGACCAGCAGACGGGCGAAATCCTCGGCGGCGCGTGCGTCGGGCCAAGTGGAGGGGAACTCATCCATGAGATCGTCGCGGCCATGGCCAAACGCATGACCGTCGCTGAACTGGCTGCGATGCCGCATTACCACCCGACGCTCGCGGAAATCTGGACCTACCCAGCCGAAGAACTCGCCGCGCAGGTGCAACCGTAGTTCAGCCCAGCCTGCTCCGATGAACAAGCGAACCGTTCTCAAAGCCATCCTCGCCGCGCTGCAGGCCGAGTTGCAGACCTATGTTCGCGCCGCCAAATCCGCGCGGGCCGAAGCCACGGACGAGCAAAGCCGCGCGGAAAACAAATACGACACGCGCGGCCTCGAAGCCTCCTACCTCGCCGCTGGCCAGGTCCGCCAAGTCGTGGAATTGGAATCAGCCATCGCTGCCTTCGCAGCGCTGCCAGTGCGCAAGTTCGGACCGACCGAGAGCATCGGCCTCGGCGCGTTGGTGGAATTGGAGCAGAATGGCGAGCGGATGCTCTACTTCATCGGCCCTAGTGCGGGCGGCACGGAGGTGAAGTGCGGAAAGCGCGAAGTGTTGGTCATCACGCCGCAGTCACCGCTCGGTGGCCAGTTGCAGGGGCGCCAGCAGGGAGAGCAGCTCGAACTGAACTTCGCCGGCAAGCGGCAGCGGACGCGCGTGGTTTCGGTCATTTGAAGTTCCGCCAAGAAACTACCCACGGTTTGACGCGAGCGAGGGAATCGACCAAACGCTTTCCGGCGCGGAGTTTCATCTACTGCGTTCCCCACCTTTCGCGGGCAAAACGAAAATCGGCGGTTCCGCCTGAGCGAAACCGCCGGTGAAGTTGTCCGCCTCGTCACCTCGGCGGCTACGGGCTACATGTGCGCGATCATGTTGTCGCCGAACGCGGAGCACTTGATCTCGGTCGCGCCTTCCATCAGGCGGGCGAAGTCGTAGGTGACGCGCTTGCTGGCAATCGCGCCGTTGAGGCCCTTGAGGACGAGGTCGGCGGCTTCGGTCCAGCCGAGGTGGCGCAGCATCATTTCGCCGGAGAGGACGACGGAGCCGGGGTTCACTTGGTCCTTGCCCGCGTATTTCGGAGCGGTGCCTTGCGTGGCTTCGAAGAGGGCGTGGCCGGTGACGTAGTTGATGTTGCCGCCGGGCGCGATGCCGATGCCGCCCACTTGCGCGGCCAACGCGTCGCTCAGGTAATCGCCGTTGAGGTTGAGCGTGGCGATCACGTCGAAGTCGGTGGGGCGGGTGAGGACTTGCTGCAAGGTGATGTCGGCG
>JBJTAU010000246.1:0-5096 GCA_046090965.1 Limisphaerales bacterium
TAGTAACGGTCGCCACCACCGCGCTCGCGGCGTTCGCCGCCACGGTCGCCACGATAGCCGCCACCACCACCGCCACCGCCACGGTAGCCGCCGCCACCGCCGCCGCCACGATAGCCGCCACCGCCACCGCCGGGAGGACGCTCCTCACGGGGCCGGGCGACATTCACGGTGAGGTCGCGCCCACCGACGTTCTTGCCGTGCATGCCCTGGATGGCCTTTTCGGCCTCCTCGGCGGACGACATGGTGACGAAGGCAAAGCCACGGGACTTGCCGGTCATGCGGTCGAGCATGAGGTTGACTTCCATGACGGTGCCGAACGCGGCGAAGGCGTCCTGCAGGTCGTTTTCGGTTGTGGCGAACGCGAGGTTGCCCACAAACAGTTTGTTGTTCATTGATGATTTGCTCCTGTCGCCCTACTGCTCCGACTGTTCCCGACCACCGGGTTTCAAATCATCACCGAACTACGTTCACCTGACGATTCACCAAATCCTGCAACCGGCGCGACCGAATGCGGTGGCCTATATGGGGAAAACCCCGGCGTTTGGCAACAGCTTATTTACCTCATTACCGGGGGATGGAATCCCGGCGAGCAAGCCGCCGGAGGTGCCTTACTTGGGCAGCCACTTCTCCCAGTTCTTCGCGTAGGCGTCTACGTTCGCCTTGGTGACGGCGATGAGCGGGGTGACATCCTGCGGTGAGGCGGGATTTTTCTTCAAGTGCAGCTTGTTGACGAGGTGCTGCACCGAGCGCTGCCCGTAGCCATAGACATCCTGGGCCAGGAGCATTTCCACGTGGCCGCTGCGCACATAGGCAAGCTGCGGCGGCAGGGCATCCACGGAGACGCACTTCACCGTGCCGGCGGGCCACTTGAGCGCGTTGTCGGTGAAGAGCGGCCAGCCGCCCAGCAGACCCCAGCCCGCGATGTCGGGATTGGCCTGCTGCACCTGCTCGATCTTGGCGACGGCGTCCTGCGGCGTTTCCTTGTGGTAGAAGATGTCGAGCACCTTGACCCCGGGCGAGCGCTTGGCAGCGGCGCGGAAGCCGGCGGCGCGTTGCTGGAGGTTTTGCGCGTTGGGATTGCCGTCAATCGCGGCGACGGTGCCCTTGCCGCCCATGAGCTTCGCCAGCTCAGTGAAAGTCCGCTCGCCGCACTGGAAGTCGTCAATGCCCACGCTCACGAGGCGTTTGCTCGCGGGAGCGTCACCCGAGAATGTCACGACCGGCACACCTTGGCGCTCGGCCTTGTTGATCGCGTCGGTCAGCTTGTTCGCATCCGAGCAGGAGATGATGATGCCATCGGTGCCCGCGAGCAGGAGCTGCTCGATGTATTCGGCCTGCCGCTGGGCGTCTTCCTCGTTGGGCGTGCGCCAGTCGATTTTGATTTTGATGCCGTGCTTCGCGCTGAGTTCCTTGGCCATGTCCTCGGCCCCGGCGCGGGCAGCGATGAAAAACATGTTGCCCTGCGACTTGGCGATCATGCCGAAGGAATAGCTCTTCTGCGCGTGCGCCAGCGCGGGGGCAAGGCAGGCGAGCAACGCAAACGTGCGGGTAAGGGCTTGGAAAGCAGTTTTCATGGGCGCGGAGCGTAGCGGGCGGGTTGGAGTGGGGCGACAAAAACTTGCGCATCAGCGGTTCTGCTCGCGGTAGCGGCCCGGCGGCGTCCCAACCTCCCGGCGGAAGACCACGCTAAGATATTCCGTGTGGCTGAAACCGGTGCGTTCGGCGATGGCTTCCAACGTCAGATCGGTCTCGGTGAGGAGCTGCTTCACGCGCTGGAGCTGGACGCGGAGGATTTCCTCGTGCGGCGTGCGACCGAGGAGCTTGCGGAAGCGCGCCTCCAGCAGCCGGCGGGACTGCGGGACGGCGTGGAGCACATCCTGCACGTTGATGCCGTCGCAGGCATGCTCACGGATGAATCGCACGGCCCGCGAGACATGCTGGTCCTCGATGGCCAGCACATCCGTGGACTGGCGCGTGGCCACGCCCAGCGGCGGGATCAGGTGCGTCTCGCCGCGTGATTTGCCCCCGCTCATCAAGGTGTCGAGCAGCGCAGCGGCCTCGTAACCAGTGCGCCGCGGGTTGGGAATCACGCTGGAGAGCGGCGGGTGCGCCAGCTCGCAGAGCAACTCGTCGTTGTCCACGGCCACGACGGCCACCTCGTCCGGCACGGGCGTGTCGAGCCGCCGACAAGCGTCCAGCACCTGCACGCCGCGCAAATCGTAGCAGGCCATGATGCCGATGGGTTTGGGCAGCTTGCGGATCCACCGGGCGATTTCCTCGGTCTCGTCGCCACCAGCGGAACGACTGCCCTCAGCCTTGTAGATGAAACAGTTGCCACCCTCGGCGCGGACGGCGCGCTCGAAGTGCTCCTGCCGCCAATTGGACCAGTTGAACCTCCGGTCGCCACAGTAGGCGAAGTTGCGAAAGCCGCGCTCCCGCAAATGCTCGAACGCCGCCTGCGCGATGGCGGCGTCATCCGTCTCGAACCATGGCAGCGACGGGACAAGCCGGGCCGCGCTCATGTCCACGATGGGCACGCGCACCTTCCGCAGAACGCGGGCGATGCCGGGGTTTTCGATGCGGGCGATGATGCCGTCACCATCCCAGCCGGTGAGCCAGGCGGGCGGCTTGTCCCCGCGGGTGTGCTCGGCGAGGAAGAGCGACCAGGGACGGTGCTCGCGCTGGTAGGCCACCACGCCTTGCAGCAGGCCACGCGCATAGGCGTTCGACGTCTCGATCAGCAGAGCGACTTTGCGCGGACGCGAGGCGGGCACGGCCGAAAAGCTGGCCCGCACCCGAGAGCGTGTCCAGTTCAGAACTCGAACTGGGGATTGCCAAAGCGGTTGACCATGTCCGGGAACTTGCGGAATTCAGCGTGGCCGTCGAGGAACGCAATGTTGCCGCCGGCCGGCTTGTTGCCAGAGTTCAAGTGCGCCGTGCGGTCCACCTGCCCGCCGGTGACGTTCACGTAAACGCCCCCTTGGGACACGGTCGCATCCGCCCAAAGCTCCGTGGCCGAGGGCGAGAGGCCACCACGGCCCGTGATCGTGTTGCTGACCCAGAGCGTGTTCGGCACCATGCGGGCTTGGGCAATAACCGGGACGTAGCCGATGACGCGGTAGTTATTTGCGTTGCCGTTGAAGTTCCACGCACGATCCCCGTCGTTCATGTTGTTGTAAGAAGGGCAGTAGAACTGCTCCTTGACCGCGCCGAAGCGCAGAATGTTCGTGGTGGCGTAGCGCGAAACATCCCACGCCCAATTGCCGACCACTGCGTTCACTTCGCTGAGGCAAACGTCCGGAAGCTGGTTGTTGTATTCCTCCGCGTAGAGCAGGAGGGACAGCCCGATTTGCTTGGTGTTGTTGAGGCACTTGATGCGATTGGCCCGTTCCTTGGCCTTGCTCAACGCCGGCAGCAGCATGCCCGCAAGGATGGCAATGATCGCGATCACTACGAGCAGTTCGATCAGGGTGAAGGCGCGGCGCCAAGCCGGGCTGATGAGACGGACGTTCATGTGGTTTGCAGCGCGCCCCGGACAGTGGACCGGACTGCGGGCTTGTTCGTGAAGTGTTCCCCAGCCACCAACCCTTGGCCATGAGGTCTTGCGCTTTTGTGCTGAGTTTTTTTCGGAGGAAAAAAGCTCAACAAAAACACGCGAAAGTTAATGGCGCGCCGCAAAGTATCCGGTAGCGTGCGCGCACTATGCTGGAATTTCGTCGTCCCCTTGCGCGGTTGATGCGCGCCTCCGCAGCCGCTTCCGTGCTCCTGCTCAGCCTCGGCGCCGACGCCGCTACCGGCCCGGTCAGGGTCCTCTACTTCGATGCCGCCGGTGCGGAGCAGACCAGCGTCGGCCCGCTGCATGCGGCGATGCGCGACCTCGGCCGCGACGCGCTGTGGTTTGACTACGCCACCGGCCCCACGCCTGACACCGCGACGCTCGCTCGTTACGACGCGCTTGCGCTCCGCCCGAAGCCGGACGGCCAGCCCGCGCTCAACAACGTCATCCAACTCCCCTCCGGCGCAACCGTCCCCGTGCTGAAGGTCACGCCCGAGTCCACGCCGGAGCAAATCCGCGCCGCCCTCCTCGCCGCGCTGCCCGCCGCGCGCAAGGCCGACTGGGAAAAATTCCTCGCCCAGCGCGAGCCGGAGCAGCGCGAGGCCAGCCCGACGGTCGCAAATTACGAGAGGCGCCCGCAGGCCGTCACCTTCCAGCATCCCCTCAGCGTCAAGGCCAGCATGCAGCGCACGCAGGTGCCCGCCGACTGCCGCCTCCAGCTCTTCGCCGCCGAGCCGAACATCGCCAAGCCCATCTTCATGGCGTGGGACGAGCGCGGCCGCCTGTGGGTCGCCGAGACGCGCGATTATCCGCACGACGTGAAGCCCGACGGCTTCGGCAACGACAGCATCAAGATTTGCGAGGACACCGACGGCGACGGCGTGGCCGACAAGTTCACTGTCTTCGCCGACAAGTTGAACATCCCCACCGGCTTCGTCTTCGCCAACGGCGGCATCATCGTCGCGCAGCCGCCGCGCTTTCTTTTCCACAAGTCCAGCAAGAGCGACGACCGCGCCGACATCCGCCAGGAAATCATGACCGGCTGGGGCATCGGTGACACGCACGCGCAGGCGAACAACCTCCACTACGGCTACGACAACTGGCTCTACGGTTGCGTCGGTTACTCCGGCTTCAATGGCGAGGTCGGCGGCGTGAAGAAGCAGTTCAGCATGGGCACGTATCGCTTCAAGGCTGACGGCTCGGCGCTGGAATTTCTGCACCAGTTCTCGAACAACTCCTGGGGCCACAGCGCGAACGAGTTCGGCGACCAGTTCGGCGGCACCGCGAACAACGCGCCACTTTTCTTCGGTGGCATTCCGGCGACCGCCGTGCCCAAGGGCATGCGCGCGATGACCGCCAAGCGCATCAACGCCGTGGACAAGTGCCACACCATCACGCCGAACTTCCGGCAGGTGGACGTCTTCGGCGGCTACACGGCGGCGGCGGGCAGCGCGTTCATCCACACGGATAATTTCCCGCCCCGCTTCCAGGTCAAGGCCATGGTCTGCGAGCCCCCGATGAAGACGGTTTCGCTCATGGC
>JBJTAU010000247.1:0-6793 GCA_046090965.1 Limisphaerales bacterium
GCGTGCTCATCAGCCGCACGCAAATCCACCGCCGCGTGCGCGAGCTGGCCAAGCGCATCGAGCGGGACTTCGCCGGGCGCGACCTCGTGGTGGTCTCGCTGCTCAACGGCACGGTGATGTTCCTCGCCGATCTCATCCGCAGCTTGAACATGCCGCTCCGGCTGGACTTCATGGGCGTCTCCAGCTACGGCAGCGGCACCGTCTCGCGTGAGCTGGTCTTCACCAAGGAACTCCGGCTCGATGTCCGCGACCGCGACGTGCTGCTCGTCGACGACATCCTCGACACCGGCAAGACCCTCAAGACCGTCATCGCCAAGCTCCAGCAGCTCCAGCCCCGGCAGATCAAGACCTGCGTCCTCCTGAACAAGCCCGCGCGGCGCGTCGAAGACGTGCAGGCTGACTACTTCGGCTTTGAGATCCCCGACCGCTGTGTCGTCGGCTACGGGCTGGACTACGCGGAGCGCTACCGGAACTTGCCCTTCGTCGGCGTGCTCAAGCCCGAGATGTATCGGGCGTGAAACGCAAAACGTAATGCGTAAAACGTAACCTGAAGCCCATCGCCCTTACGTTTTACGCATTACGCATTACGTCTCCGTGACCGTCCGAATCCAATTCTGGTCCTACTTCAAGGAACTGACCGGCTGCGCGCAGGCCAGCGAGGAACTGCCGCCGGGCGCGACGCTGGGCGACTTGGTCGGGCGGCTCCACGCCCGTTTTCCCAAGCTCGCTGCGATGCAGAACTCCACCCTCATCGCCGTCGGCGTCGAGTATCAAGGCCGCGACTACGCGTTGAGAGACGGTGATGAAGTGAGCCTGTTCCCGCCGGTCCAAGGCGGCTGACGCCACTAATTACTAATCACTTTCTTGCACCGCTCCCTCACCATCTCCCCCGACCCGATTGACGAACCCGCCCTCGTCGCCGCGCGGCGCATGACCGTTGGCATGGGCGCGGCGGTGTATTTCAGCGGTGTGGTGCGCGGCAGCGAGGACGGCCAGCCCATCGCGGCCATCGAATACGAGTGCTTCCGCCCGATGGCCGAGCACCAGTTCCACCAGCTCTTCGACGAAGCCGCGAAACGCTGGCCGCTCGAATCCATCCGTCTCGTCCACCGCATCGGCGTGGTGCGCGTCAACGAGCCGTCGCTCTGGGTGGAGGTCGTCGCGCCGCATCGGGGCGAGGCCTTCGCCGCCTCCCAGTGGCTCATCGACGAGATGAAGCGCGTGGTGCCGATCTGGAAGAAGCCCATTGCGTGAGGCGAATCCCCCGTCGTGCCGGGAAACTCCTTGCTTTGCCCGCATCGCAAAACAGAATCCGGCACCTCGATGAACGACGCGCTCACTGCCCTCAACGCCAACGTGGGCGCGCTGTTACTCGTGCTGAATCTTGGGGTCCTCCTGCTGGTGGGCTTGCTGGTGCATCACACCGCCGCCGCGCGCCGGGAGCGTCGCAGTCATCTGGGCCAGCTCGCCGAGCAGATGGGACGCGCGCTGGCCGGGCTGCAGTAGATCAACTCCAGCACCATCGCGCAGACCAACGAGCTGAAAGGCCGTCTGGGCGAGTTGAAGCCTGCGCTGGAGCACGCCGAGCAGCTTCTGCGCGAAGGCGCGACCTTCACGCCCGAGTTCAAGGCGGTGCGCGGCGAATTGCGCCAGTTGGATGAGCGGGTTGAGACGCTGCACCGCACCGCCGCAGAGGTCGCGGCTGCTCAAGCCACGGCGAACGGCACGCTCGGCAAGCTGGACGAACGCATTGAGACGCTGAACCAGACGGCGGGGGAAGTCGCCGCAGGTCAGGCCACGACGAGCGGCGCCTTGGGCGAACTCCACCGGCAGGTCGGCACGTTGCGGCAGGAGGTGGCAGCGGCCGCGAAGGTGCAGCCCGCTCCGGCGTCCACGCCCGCGCCGGTCGCGGAGCTGCGGCAGATTCAAGAGCAGGTCGGGGCGCTGCGGCAGGCGGTGACGGCTTCCGCGCAGGCGCACACCGCGCACACCACCGAGTTGCGCTCGGATCTCAGCGCGCTCGCCGCCGAACAGTCCCGTGCCGCGCAAGCCGCCCGCGAATCGCTCGCCGTCGAGTTGCGGCAGCAGGAGGCACGCTTCCGCCCATTGTCCGTGAAGTTTCTAGCCGAATCCGCGCAGCTACGCACGCGGATCGAGACCGAGAGCCGCCACCCTTCGCCACCACCACGCCAGGTCACGCCGGACAAGGGCCATTCAGTCAAAGCCGAACTGGACGCCGAGACGCGCAAGGAGTTCCGCAAGATCGCCGAACGCCTCGACGTCCTCCAGCAGCGCATGGAGGAGATCATCCGGCTGTAGCCCCGCGCGGGAGCAGCCGGAAGGGGTCGAAACATTTTCCGCCCGCATCGTCTAGCCTCTAGCTCAACCTATGAAACCTCTTCGCCTCCTCGTTCCACTGCTCCTGGCCGCCGCCCTCACCACCGCCCTCGCGGAGGCCGTCAAGGACCGCGAGGGAGCCGTCCGCAAGGACAAGGCCGAGATGCAGAACGATGCGCGCTGGATCTACAACGACTGGCAGAAAGGCTTCGCCGAGGCCAAGCGCACCGGCAAGCCGCTGCTCTTAGTGCTGCGCTGCGTGCCGTGCCTCTCCTGCATGGGCCTCGACGCCAGCGTGCTCACGTCCACCGAGCTGACGCCGCTGCTCGACCAGTTCGTCTGCGTGCGGCTCATCAACGCCAACGCCATCGAGTTGGCGAAGTTTCAGTTCGACTACGACTTGTCGTTCTCGACGCTCTTCTTCAACGCCGACGGCACGCTCTATGGGCGCTACGGCTCGTGGACGCACCAGAAGGATCCGCAGGAGAAGACCACCGTCGGCTACAAGCGCTCGCTGGAGGCTACGCTCGCCGTTCACACCGCGTCTCCGGTGACCAAGACCGTGCTCGTGGGCAAGCAGGGCGGGCCGACGCCGTTCGCAACGCCGATTGAGATCCCCTTGCTCGCTGGCAAATACAAGCGCGACCTCGACTGGGAGGGCAAGGTCGTCGGCAGTTGTGTCCACTGCCATCAGATCGGCGACGCCTATCGCGCCTATTATCGCGATGCGGGCAAGCCGCTGCCCAGCGAGTTGATTTACCCGATGCCCATGCCCGAGACCATCGGCATCACGCTGGAGCCGGATCAGATTGCGAAGGTAAAATCAGTCGTGCCGGGCAGCATTGCAGCGAAGGCCGGCGTGCAGGCGGGCGATGAGTTCAATACGCTCGGCGGGCAGTTGCTCCTGTCCGTCGCGGACTTCGCGTGGGCACTGCATCGCGCAGGCGACTCCGCCAGTTTGCCCGCGCAGGCCACCCGCAGGGGCAGGGCCATCGCACTCACGCTTAACCTGCCCGCCGGCTGGCGCACTCACTCGGACATCTCGCGCCGCGTCGGCACCTGGCCCATGCGCGGCATGGCCACCGGCGGGATGGTGCTGGTGGACCTCACGGACGAAGAGCGCCTCACGCGCGGCCTGGCGAAAGACAAACTTGGGCTGTTCGTGAAAGGCCTTGGCCAATACGGCAAGCACGCCGCCGCGAAGAACGCCGGTTTCCAGAAAGACGACGTGCTCGTCGAACTCAACGGCCAGTCCGCGCGCATCACCGAAGGCGAACTCATCGGTCAGCTCCTGCAGCAGACCAAGCCCGGTGAGAAACTCAAGGCCACCGTCCTGCGCGGCGACAAGCGTGTCGAAGTGATGCTGCCGATGCAGTAGCGCGAAACGGAGCAGGGCAGGGGATTGGCCATGACGAGCACCGACGCGTCAGAGTCGCTCGCGACCGGAGTAGCCGGTGTCGAGCTCGTGCCAGTGGGTGATGTCGTCTTCCTCGAGCTCCCAGCAAAGGAAGACTTCGCGCCCGGCTTGAATGGCGGGGAAGTCCACGAGGCCGCGGTCAATGTCCTTGATCTGGATTTCGCGCTGGTTGAACTCCTCGAGGACTTCCTTGAACGCGCTCAGGTTCCGAATCCACTGGTTGACCTTGCCACCACCGAAATCGTCGCCTTCGTCGAGGCGCGGAGCGGTGCTCTGGTCGTAGGAAGCGAGGTCGCGGCGGAGGCGCTGGAGCTGCGGGAGCCAGACGCGGAGCTGGGGCAGGAGGGCGCGGGCCTCGGCGAGTGTGTAGTGCTTGGAGAAGCGCCGCTCCATGCGGGTCAGGGCTTGGCGGGCGCGGCCTTGAGCTTTTTCTGGATGGCCTCGGAAGGTTCGATGGTCAGCGCCTGCTCCCATTGGTCGCGGGCCTTCTGCGGCTCCTTCAGTGCGAGGTAGATGTCGCCCAAGTGGTCGTGCAGGGTGGCGTCCGGCTCCTTTTGGTGCTTGAGCGCCTTGAGCTGGTATTCGAGGGCTTCCTTGGGTTGGTTCAGCTTGAAGAGCACCCAAGCCATGCTGTCCAGAAAGGCCGCGTTTTCTGGCTCCTGCTTGACGGCTTTCGCGATCATTTCCTTTGCCTCGGTGAGATTTTCCCCGCGCTCGGCCCACATGTAGCCGAGGTAGTTCAGCGCCTCGGCGAAGTCCGGCGCGAGCTTGAGGGTCTGGCGGAAATAGTTTTCTGCCTGCTTGAAGTCCTTGTGCCGCTCGTAGGCGGTGCCGACCTGAAAGAAGAACAGGGGAGTGAGCCGCTCCGGTTCGTCGCGCTTGGCGAGCAGCTCGGCGGCGGTGAAATGCTTGATGCTCGCGGCGTAGTCCTTCGCTCGGCTGTGGGCGAGGGCGGAGTAGAACTCAAGGAGGAACGTGTTCTTGAACTTCTTGCGGGCCTTCTCCAGCACCTTGAGCGCCTCCTCGGGGTCGTCGTTCGTGATGTGGACGCCGGCGAGGTCGTAATAGACCGGCTCAAAATCCTGGGGCGCGCCTTCGTTGAGCTGGATGGTCTTGGAGTAATACTCGATGGCCTTCTCCCAGTTCCGCTGCTCGGCGGCGATGGCGCCGAGGAAGTAGTGCGCGAGCGGGTTCGTCGGCTGCTCGCGCACGAGGGCGTCGAGCTGGGCTTGGGCGGCCTTGATGTCGTTGGCGCGGAGGTAAAGCTCCACGATGCGATTGCGCAGGATGGCCTGGTTCGGGAAGCGCTCGAGCAGTTTCACGTAAAGCTCGGCGGCGCGCTTGTATTCACCCGCGAAGCTGAACAACTCGGCGAGGCGGAAAATGAGGTTCTGGCCTTTGGGATCGAGCTTGGTGGCGGCTTCGATGGTCGCCATGACCTTGGGCTTGACCGCCTCGAACTCGCGCGGCTGGACGGAGACGTAGTTGCGATAAGCCTCGCCCAGTTCGAGGAGGAAGTTGATCTCCGTGACGCCGAGGGCGGCGGCTTCATCGAGGGCAGCCAGGGCTTCCTTCGGACGGTTGGTCTGGAGGTAAATAGTCGCGAGGTTTTGAAAGCCGAGGATTGCCTTCGGCAGTTTCGCGATCGTCCTTCGGCTCGCAGCGATCGCGAGGTCCGTCTTGCCAGCCTGCTGGTATGCGATGCCCAGCAGCGCATCCACAAAACCGGTGGCGGAGCGCTGCTCGGCGCACTTGCTCAGAATTTCGATGGCCTTCGCGGAGTCCTTTTTGCGGATGAGCCGGCGGGCGACGTCGATGACCAGCGGCTCGTTCGTCGGATCCGCGAGAACGGACTTGTAGAACTGATCGAGCGCCTCGTCCGGTTGCTCGCGTAGTTCGCTGCTCACTCCCGCCGCGAAGCGCGCGAGTGCTTCGACGCGTTTTTCCATCTCCTCCTTGGACAACGGTGCGTTAACCACGGCGGCGGTGGCGGTCTTCGCCGGAGTCGGGGCTTGCGCCTTCTTCGCGGAAGCACAGCCGAACAGGGTCCCCAGCGCGGCAAGCGCGACGACGGCGGGAAGGACAATCGGTCGCATGATGAGTGGCGGCGCGGACAAGAACGACGGCACAGCCCCGCGTGGCAGGACTGTGCCGTCTGAAGCGTAACGCAAGCGCGGGGCGCTTACTTCTGCCAGGTGCGCTTCTTGTGGCGGTTGAGGCGCAACTTCTTCCGGCGTTTGTGTTTGTTGATCTTCGCTTTCCGGCGTTTTTTCAGTGAACCCATATCGTTAGTTTGGTCTTTGCAGTGCCTTGGACGGTCGAGTGGCGACCACCCTTCGGCGAAACGCGGTCAGTATACCACCTTGTTCAAGGGATACTCAATGATTCCTTCCGCGCCCGCTGCCTTGAGCTGCGGGATGATCTCGCGGACGATCTTCTCGTCAATGATCGTCTCCACCGCCACCCACTCAGGATGACTGAGCTGGGAGATGGTTGGGTTGCGCAGCGCGGGCAATTCGTCGAGCAGCTTGGCGAGGCCGGCGCGCGTCACGTTCATCTTGAGGCCGACTTTGGCTTCAGCTTCGAGCGCGCCACGCAGGAGCAGCGAAAGCGTTTCGATCTTCTTCCGCTTCCAGGCGTCCTTCCACGAGTTGTTGTTTGCGATCAGGCGCGGAGTGGAAGTCAGCAATGTCTCGACGATGCGCAGCTTGTTCGCGCGCAGCGAGGAACCGGTCTCCGTGACCTCGACGATGGCGTCCACGAGTTCGTGCGCCTTCACCTCGGTCGCGCCCCAGGAAAATTCAACCTCCGCCTTCACGCCGTTCTTCTTCAGCCAGCGTTGGGTGAGGTTCACGACTTCCGTGGCGATGCGCTTGCCTTGCAAATCCTTCACCGACTTGATGGACGATTCTTCCGGCACCGCCAGCACCCAACGCGTCGGCTGGCGGGAAATTTTGCTGAAGATGAACTCGCCGACCTCGTGGACTTTCGAGCCATTTTCGACGATCCAGTCGTGTCCGGTGATGCCCGCGTCGAGGT